>PLXT01000102.1 GCA_003151535.1 Methanobacterium sp. | reverse complement strand
AATTTTCTAAAGTATTAACCGAACTTGGTATCTAGTCCAGTGTCGTAAAAATATTAATAAACTCCTTAATAAAACAGCTGTATATACCTGAAAGAACATAAAAAATAGCTAATACCAATAATAAACGTTTAATAATAANNTTTAAACTTTAATATCATATAAGCCTTATTATAAGGCAATTAAAAAAGCTATGATTATATTTTAATTGCCCGGGAAAATGTGTTAAATGAGCTGTTTATACTCTGATTATGTTATGATTATGACAAAATTCACCTCAAACTCACACTAAAAAAATTTATAAAAATTCAGACAAAAAATAAATTGAGTAAATAGAAATTCTCAGTTATAAATTTAATTCATTAGGGCTTTTTACATATCATGATGTGATATATCTATCATTAAAAGGAATTATAAGAGTTGAATATCCTCTAATGCAGTAATAATTGAATAATTCTAAAAACAGAAATAATTATTTAATGGGCAAGTTATCTCGACTCTAATTTTATCTTTCTATTCAAATATGTTGTTCACTTTAATTTAATGTTAAACTTCCCACTGTAACTAATAGATTTAGTTGTGGATACACTTCTTAGTTAAAAAATAAAGGTTAAATGATAAAGAACTTATAAAAATAATTGGTGGTTAAATGTCAAATTTAATTGTTAATATAGTCTATGTAATTTTGTTCGTAGCGATTATGGTATTTGTAGATTTTAAATATTTTAGATACGAATTTTGGAAACGGTTGATCGTAAATATACTAATCGTTTTAGTGGCTGTTACATTCTACTATTTGTTTTTATTTAATCTATAAACCCTATAATTTAAAATGGGTTAAATAAATTACATTTTTTTATTTTATTTGAATAAAAGAACTCCTTAGATCATATTATCATCTCATAATTACCTTTTGAGATTACATTTAAACTTAAATAAAAAAAGTCAGGATATTTGCTACTTGTTGTGCATGATAACTACTAAAACAATATTAACTCAATTTTATAGAATGATTGAATATATAATGAAATGTCAGTTTTGGTAATTTTAGATGTAAATCTAGTTTAACAGATATAAATTCATGTTGATAAAACTTTGAGGGTGCTTATTTTAAGAAAATTTCTATAATATGGTTGTATATATCCAAATTTTTATTAGATCAATATTTCTTTTATTAAGGCTGTAATGCTATAGTAATCTTTAACTAGATTTATTATTAAACTAAAATTTGATTCATTCTTTTAAGTTTATGATCTGTTAGGGGAGGACACAATGATCTGGAATAAAGAGGCAGAATGTATGTCTGCAGAAGAAACAAGAGAACTGCAGCTTCAACGATTACAGTCCGTTGTAAAACGGGCCTATGAGCTAGTTCCATATTACAATAAGCGTTTTAACGGTTTGAAAATTGAACCAGAAGACATTGAGACACTGGAGGATATTGAAAAACTACCATTTACAAGTAAAACTGATCTAAGGGATTCATATCCATTTGGTATGTTTGCTGTTCCAACAGATGAGATAGTTGAAGTCCATACAACGTCGGGCACAACTGGAAAACCAACAGTTTCAGGTTACACAATGGAAGATCTGGACATATGGGGTGAAGTAATGGCAAGGTCTCTTACAATGACTGGTGTTCGTAAAAATGACAAAATACAAAACAGTTATGGTTATGGTCTTTTTACAGGGGGAATGGGAGTTCATTATGGTGGCCAGAAAATAGGGGCTACAGTTATACCAATATCTGCAGGAAACACTATGAGACAGCTTGAAATTATGCAAGATTTTGAAACAACTGTGCTGACCTGTACGCCTTCCTATGGTTTATACCTTGCTGAGGTAGCTGAAAATGAAGGTATAGATACATCAAAACTCAAACTCAAGGCCGGATGTTTTGGTGCTGAAATGTGGACCGAAGAAATGAGGGAAAAACTTGAAAAGAGACTCAATATCTCGGCCCAAAATATTTATGGTCTAACTGAAATCATGGGTCCCGGAGTTGCAATGGAATGTCCAGTTAAAAAAGGACTCCACATATTCGAAGACCATTTTTATCCCGAGATAATAGATCCACATACATTAAAACAGTTACCAGATGGTGAAGATGGTGAGCTTGTGTTGACCACACTTACAAGAGATGGAATGCCCATTATCAGATTCCGTACAAGGGATATAACCGCATTAAGTAGAGGTATATGTGAATGTGGTAGAACACAAGTTAAAATGGAACGTATAACTGGTCGTAGCGATGATATGCTTAAAATAAGGGGAGTTATTGTCTTCCCATCCCAGATAGAGAAGGCACTTCTTAAAATAGAAGGTTTAGAACCACAGTACCAGATCATTGTAACAAGACCACATCACCTAGATGAAATAGAAGTGATGGTTGAAACATCACCCGCACTTTTTTCAGACGAAGTTAAACATGTGGAAGAAATAAAAAGAAATATTGAGAATAAAATACACAATGAAATTGGATTACGTGTCAACATATCGCTTGTAGAACCTAAAAGTCTTCCAAGAAGTGAAGGAAAGGCTGTCAGGGTTATTGATAAACGAAATATCTGATAAAGATTAAGCCATCGAATTAAATTTTTAAGTCATGGTTTATCTAAAAATTTAGAGGGATAAAATGAAATTAAAACAAATATCTGTATTTCTAGAAAATCGAAAAGGTCGATTATGGAAGGCATTGAATATACTTTCAGTAGCGAAAATTAATATTAGAGCTCTTTCAATCGCCGATACTTCTGAATTTGGTATTTTAAGAATAATTGTACCTGAACCAGAAAAAGCCAAGAATATACTCGAAGAATCAAATTTCGTTGTTAAGGTAAACGATGTGATAGCTGTCAATATTTCAGACGAACCTGGAGGATTAGATAGTGTGCTTGAGGCATTAAATAAATTAGATATTAATGTAGAGTATCTATACGCATTTGTTGAAAAAAAGGGAAAAAATGCAATTGTTGTGATACGTACTGAAGATATTGATGCCGGTATAACTGCATTGGAAAAGGGTAGAATAACTGTACTTACATCTGAAGAAGTATACAGTTTATAATTCCTTTTTCACATATTTAGTTTCATATCTGTTCTAAATACTTCTTTTTTATATGTTCAAACTCTTCAGAAGTTATAGCGCCCATATCCAGCAGTTCTTTACTTTTTTTTATTTTCTCAACTGGATCGATATATGTGTCTCCATTATTAGTTTCAGTGGATAATAGTTCACTTTTAGGGTTTGATTCTACCTCTGTTTCGTCTTTCTTATTAATATTCAATATGCCTTTGGGAACTTTAATTTCAGGTGTTATGCTTTGAGTTTCTTTATTTTCTTCTATTTCTTTAGGGATTTCTTCTTTTTCAAAGTTTTTACCGCAAACAACACAGAACTTAGCACTTTTAAGATTTTTTCCATTACATGATGGACAGACCTTTTTTGAATCATTTTTTAGTATTAGGTCATGTTCTGGAATATTAGGGGGTGTGGTAGGTTTTTTACTTGGTTCATCCGAGGTTTCGGGGGTTTTGTTAGGTGATTCAGATTCATTGTTAGATTTTGAAAATTTTACATCATTTTCATTATCCTCGGTGTGTTGTAGTTTGGGGTTTACTGTGATTGGTTCAGATTCAATTGTTTTTTGGTTTAATTTTTTTCCACATCCAACACAGAATTTGGCATTAGTACTATTTTCTGTACCACACCCTGGACATTTAATATTCAAATTTTTATCCAGCTTACTTCCACAGTTAACACAGAAGATAGCTTTTTCTGGATTTTTAGTTTTACATTGGAGGCAGACTTTATAATTTTCTGCTTTATTCTCGTAATCTTCAATGTTAATTCCCTTTGTCTTTGCCTCAAGCATTCGTTTAATTTCTTCGTTAGAAACCACATTACCACCCTAACTTTAGTTAATAAATGATCGTTTATTCAATTATACTCATTATTCTTTGGATATGAGGTTATGAAACTGATTTAGTGTTCCCCATTCCCCATTGATAACACTTTCTTTAACAAATTCCCCTGCCATTTCAATAGATTGTAATAAATTAATACCCTGTGCAAGTCCGGCTGTTATCGCAGCAGAGTAAGAACAACCTGTTCCGTGGGTGTTTACACTATCAACTATTCCACTCTTGATAATTTTAATTGTACCATTAAATAGTACATTTTCACCATTTAGGTGTCCGCCAGTAACAATCACATCACAAATTTTTCCAATTTTAATAGCTGCATCTATTGCATCGTCGACACAATTTATTTTAATACCCGAAAGCAGTTCAGCCTCGTTAATGTTGGGTGTTGTAAGCACGGCATTTGGTAGCAGATATTTTTTAATTGATTCAACGTAACCATCAACAGAAAGGAGGGAACCACATCCTGCCACCATAACAGGATCAACCACAAGTTTAAGATCATGTTCAACAATTTTCTCTGATACAACCTTAACGTTCTCGGATGAGTATAACATGCCTGTTTTTGCAAATTTGATAGGAATATCTTCTAGTACTGTTTCTATTTGTTTTTGGATAAAATCTGTTGAAACAGGTCTAATATCTTCGACTCTTTTAGAATTCTGGGCAGTCAATACAGTTATAACTGCGGTACCGTAAACATCGAGTGCATGGAATGTTTTAATATCATTTAAAATACCTGCCCCGCCCGAAGGATCATAACCTCCTATGGTCATTGCCATCATTATGATGTGCTCCGTTTAATACGCAACCGTTCTTTACCATGGTTGGAAGAGACTTCAAGTCCTATGGATTTTAAAAAACTTCTAGTCGCGGTATCTAATCCATGGAGCATTATTTCACCTAAATCTTCTGCAGTGTTAACATCTAGTGACATATAAAATGAGTCAAAAACTGCATACTGCCAATTTTGTAAAGACGCTACCCTCAGATGTTCAAAGAAACTGCATTCACCAAATTTCATATCCATATCTATTACTGGACACAAAAGAGCGTTGGTACCTCCCCCTTTTGCTGGTGCAATTACAAGATCTGCTGTTTCTCCCATTTTGATGATTTTGTCAACATGTTCAACTTTCATGAGTGGAACATCTGAAGGCACTATAAGAACCTGGTCAGACAGTTTAGAGCACCATTTGATGGCTTGTAATAAAGCACCGTTAAGGTCTGTTGTACCCTCTTCTTTTAGTGAAACCACACCCATATCATGAACATATTTAAGAACCTCTTCATCAGAACTTATTACCACAACTTCACTCACCTTCTGTTTTAGAACACCTATAACATCTTTTAACATAGATTTTAATAGATTTTCTCTTTCTAATGGTGTTAAAGTGGGTGAAAGTCTAGTTTTTGCATTTGTAAATCTGGATACGGGGATAATTGCAATTGTTTTCTTCATGTTTCAACCTTTAAAAAATTTGAAGATTTATTTAGTCTTTTAGATTCCTGTATTTGTTTTAACCCAGTTTAAAAAACCATTTACAGAATCTGTGGAGTTTGATGTTTGGTTCTGGTTAATATTACCAATATTATTTACACTAACATTAAACCTGGTTGCCAGAGCGGCTGATGCTGCTGTAACTAACTGTCTATATTTTGTATAAGTTATGCTTTGATTTGAAACTTCTGCAACAGGTTCGCCACTGTATATATAGAAATTCACACCAGAGGTGAGTATAAATATTTGTACTTGTGTACTGGTTGCATTGGTAAGATCATTCGGATTAGATCCTTCAATTACCTGTTTAACTGCATTTGATGATGTTCCATTGACCTCTAACTTTACACCAGGTACAGCTCTTTGTGATGGTTGAATACAGTAAGCAGATACAATATCTGAAGAATTTTTATTCACTGTTTCGTTCTGGGCAATTACAAGGTTTTGGGAACTGTTTGATATGAGTACATCCCCAATTTGAACATTTATTGGTTCATTGCCATTATTAGTAATATTGAGATGATGAGGTATGCTTCCTGCTGGAGTAACCTGTGTTATAACCACATTTCCATCGGTATATGCTTGTGCTAGTGGTATTCCAGTTGACTGGGTGTAACTTAAAAAACCTGTTCCCGCTGCAAAGATTACAATTACAAATATTAAAAAGACCAGTCTTATACTCATATAATACCTCCTAATAGGTTTTTGCTATTAGTGTCATGTGTTTTGAAGGTTTATCACAGTTGATACAAGTTGAATTTTCATTATCAGATTCTTGAACTCCTAAAATAGCAACTTTAACCTTTTCTTCAATATCTTTTCCACAGTCCTCATCACCGCACCAGTTGAATGTTATTATTCCACCTGCTTTAATCATTTCATCAGTTGCTTCTTCAATTGAATCAACACTTCTAATATTATTTTCGAATGTTTCCCATGCCCTGTCTTTCATGTTAAGACTTATTTCTCCAAGGGTTTCGAAGGTTGTTTCTGATATGGCCAAAGGATTATAGTCAATTATCTCTTTTTCTTGAGTATCCCTTCTGTAGGTTACTACTTTTCTATTTTGAATGTCCCTTGGTCCTATCTCAATTCTTAAAGGCACTCCTCTCATTTCCCATTCATAATATTTTTTACCAGCCCTTATATCCCTATCATCAAAGTAAACCCTTAGGTTAGCTTCACTTTTCAATTTCTGTTCTAGATTCCTACAAAATTCCAGTACCTCTTCTCCACCTTTTTTGAAGATTATTGGGACAATTACAACTTGATATGGGGCAATATCTGGAGGCATAAAAAGCCCTGATTTGTCGCCATGAACACCAATTACAGAAGCAATTACCCTGTCAGAAAGTCCATAACAAGTTTGATAAACGTATTCGTGCTCACCTGTGGCTGTTTCGTAGGTAATGTCAAATGTTTTGGCAAATGTTTGTCCCAGATTATGCACGGTACCAATCTGCAGTGTCTTACCATCGGGCATAATAGTGTCAAATGCAACAGTGTAGAGGGCACCTGGAAACTTATCCCACTCGGGTCGTCTGCTAACTGAATATGGTATTCCCAACATGTCAAAGAATCTTTTATAGATCTTAACAGCATCCCTAACTTGTTGTTCTGTTTCTTCAGCTGTTGCATGGACTGTATGAGCTTCTTTAAATGTTGTTATCTCTCTAACTCTGATAAGTGGCCTTGTATGTTTAGTTTCATATCTAAATGTGTTGACCACTTGATAATATTTCATTGGAAGGTCACTGTGGTTTCTAACCCACAATGAAAACATTGGATACATGGCAGTTTCACTTGTTGGTCTTAATGCAAGTTTTTCATTAAGTTCTGTTAGTCCACCGTGTGTTACCCAATAAACTTCTTCTTCAAATCCCTTAACATGTATTGCTTCCTTTGCAAGTTCGTTTTCAGGTATTAAAAGAGGGAATTGAACCTCTTCATGATCCTCGTCTAATATTGCTTTCAATATGTTGAGGGTGTGTTTTCTTATTTTAAAACCCTGGGGAAGCCATACATGCATTCCCTTTACCGGATATCTTGTATCGATTATCTCTGCTTCTTCGAGGATATTATGGAACCATTTGCTGAATTCTGACATTTATTCACCCTTTATTTTAATTATTTTAATTTATTTAATATTTATAAATATTATAAAATCTTGTATAATCAGATTAACATCTAAACCACTAAATTATTCAAGGGTATTAGATGAACCATATTTCAAATTCTTAATATTGTTAAATAAACGAAATATAATTTTTCCATCCCATTATTTTACTATAACTTTGGTGTTTTTAACTTTTTAACCTATTACCCTTGTATATCTATTTATTATGGAAATTTCATGCAAAATATTAAAAGGATTTTAATATTAATAAATTAAATATCTACATGAATACTTATCATTTGCATTATTTAACATTACACTACCAAGAACTGTAAAAAATGTTGATTATATTAAAAATGATCTTGGTCTTAAAAACTTATTAATAAAAATTATCTTGATCATTATTACAATTTATGTAGAATGGAGTTATAGATAACATGAATGTGAGAAAGATTCAATTGCCAAGGGAGATTCACACAGGAGCTGGAGTAATTAATGAAACTGGGACTATCTGCAAAAATTTAAGACTTGAAGGTAAAGTTTTGGTAGTAACAGGACCTAATACGCGTAAAATAGCTGGTGAAGCAGCTATTAACAGCTTGTTGGATGAGGGATTTGATGTTCAAGATATTACCATAAACCAAGC
This sequence comes from Methanobacterium sp., assembly GCA_003151535.1. Taxonomy (GTDB): domain Archaea; phylum Methanobacteriota; class Methanobacteria; order Methanobacteriales; family Methanobacteriaceae; genus Methanobacterium_B. Next base: position 4,581 of record PLXT01000102.1, on the reverse strand, counting down.
CTCAAGGGATTCAGTTGCAGAGGTTCAGGAATTGATAAGAAACTGTTCAATTGTTTTAGGTGTTGGAGGGGGTAAAGTCATTGATGTAGCTAAACTTGCATCCACACGATCGGGTGTTAACTTCATAAGCGTACCAACAGCAGCATCACATGATGGAATAGCATCACCACGAGCAAGCATAAAGAATGAAGGCGGCAGTGTTTCTTTGAAAGCAGAACCACCAATAGGAGTTATTGCAGACACCAAGATCATAAGCCTGGCACCATTTAGACTACTCGCTGCAGGATGTGGCGACATTGTATCAAACTACACAGCCATATTGGATTGGAAACTTGCTCACAGACTTTTAAATGAAGATTATAGTGATTCTGCTGCAGCTTTAGCTATGATGACTGCAAAAATGACTATTAAATCTGCAGATGCCATTAAAGAAGGATTAACTGAAAGTGCAGGGCTGGTTGTAAAAGCACTGATAAGTAGTGGTATAGCCATAAGTATTGCAGGTACAAGCAGACCAGCAAGTGGATCAGAACACAAATTCAGCCACGCACTTGATATAATTGCCCCTAAACCTGCACTACACGGTGAACAATGTGGTGTTGGTACCATAATGATGATGTATTTACACGGTGGTGACTGGAAGTTTATAAGAGATACGCTTAAAATTATAAAAGCACCAACAACTGCTAAAGATATGGGCATAGAACCAGAATATATAATAGAAGCCCTTAAAATGGCCCACACAATTCGAAGTGAAAGATATACCATATTAAGTGATAGGGGGCTTACGGAAGAGGCAGCCGAAAATCTAGCAATTAATACAGGTGTAATATAATTATAGGAAACTTCTACATCTTTTTTTAAAAATTTAAAATACTTATAATATATTCCGTTCAATTTCGTTATTTTTTATTTAATGCTTCGCGATTTATATCTATTTATATAATCTGAACGATATACAAAATCTTAATGAAATATTTTATTAAATTTAATATAATTTCAATAATTATCAATTAAATTAACAATTTAAAACTTGGATGAAAACCCATTTATAAGGTGATAATAGATGATAACGCTTATAGGCAAGAGCCTGGCAAATAAAGGACTAAAATTTATGCATTACGGGGCTTCATCAGAATGTGAATCCTGCAGATTTAAAAATACATGTATTGATACTCTTGAAGTAGGGAGAATGTACATAATTAAGAATGTAAAAAGCGGAGAACAACCATGCCTCATTCATGAGGGAGGAAAAGTAAAGGTAGTAGAGGTTGAAAAAGCATATATAAGGGGATTAATTGACGCTAAAAAATCATTTGAAGGCTCAAAAATAGTTTTTAACCCTCCAGAATGTGAAGAAAAATGTTCTCTCAGGGATATATGTTTTCCAGACGGTCTTTACAAGGAAGATAAGTGTAAAATCATTAGGAACATGGGAAAACCCAGAGAAAAATGCCCAAACGGCCTAGATCTTAACATGGTACTTTTAAAATATTGATTATAACAAGTTTTATCGGGGAAATTTTTATGGAACTAAAAAAAAGAGTTGGATACGAAGCAGCTAAACTTGTTAATGATGGAGATGTAGTAGGGCTTGGAACTGGATCAACAACCCATTATTTCATTGAAAAACTGGGATTAAGGATTAAAAATGAAGATATAACTATATTAGGTGTTCCAACATCTTATCAATCATTTTTTCTTGGAAGAGACTCGGGTATACAAATAACCACGTTAGAAGAACACGAAGTTGACATTGCAGTAGATGGTGCAGATGAGGTTGATCCTAAACTGAATTTAATAAAAGGTGGAGGAGCCGCACACACGCTCGAAAAGATAGTTGATGAATCAGCAAAAAGATTTGTTGTAATTGTAGATGGAAGTAAAATAGTATCTGAACTAGGAAGTTTTCCAGTACCTGTTGAAGTGATTCCCCAGGCAACCCGAACAGTAAAGAAACACCTAGTTGACATGGGAGGATTACCTCAATTAAGAGTGGCTGAAAGGAAGGATGGTCCTGTTGTCACAGATAATGGGAATTTTATCTATGATGTAAAATTTACCATAAAAAACCCTAAAAAACTGGAAATAGAACTCAATACAATACCAGGAGTGGTTGAAAATGGTATATTTTCCCAAATAGTTGACGAAGTCATTGTTGGAAAAGATAATGGTATTGAATTCCTTAAAAAATAATCCAATATCCAATTCAACCATTTAATTTAGAATATTGATTTATTTTAAGCTACCATTATCCAGTTCTTCTAAAATATTTCTTTTTTTGTATCATTGGGTGCCTAAATTCACTCCCAATATTTTTAGCATCTCATTAACATCTGTTGTGGGTTGTTTACAACTTTCAGAAGTACAGATATGTGCAGTAGCCATGCCATCAACACTTTCCTTAAACCTTAGTGACTCGGCAATTTTATTCACATCATCTGGATTATTGGGATCCTTGAATATAACGACTTTGTTTGGTATGTACTGATTTTTTATTTTATTTAACATGTTTATGGTATTGTGTGCTCCAGATTTTCCAACTATGACCACTTCAAAGGAGGGTCCAACTTCGAAATCAACAGCTGTAATAAAGAATGTGTGGCCTGTTGGTAACCTTTCAACATCCTCTGAAAATGAAGTTTCCATCTTAACAGCCATTGCCTCAAGTTCTCGATCTTCTGTTAACCTTGCTATATGCAGCAAATTCAATAATTCAACTGAGTTTCCTGAGGGTGTTGCACTGTCATAGATTTTTTTCTCACGTATAAGTACTTTTTCAGAATCAGATGCTGTGAAATAAAATCCATTGCTCTCAACGTCCCAGAAATATCTTATTAGCGTCTTATTAAGGTTTAGTGCAGCATTTAGGTATTTAACATCAAAACTTGCAGTGTACAATTCCAGTAAACCCCATATCATAAATGAATAATCATCTAAGTTACCAATTATTCCCGCATCACCTTCTCGGTACCTGTGCATGAGCCGGTTATCAATTAAAAGTTTTTTTAGAATAAAATCTGCTGCTACCTTCGATGCTTCCAAATATTTTTTATCATTAAATACCTGTGCAGCTTGAGATAAAGATGCAATCATTAATCCATTCCAATCAGTTAGTACTTTATTGTCTTTATGTGGATGTACACGTTTTTCACGTTCATTATATAGTTTAATAAGTATAGTTTTGATTTTATTTTCTATTTCTGATTTAGAAAGATCTAGTATCTCAGTAAGTTCATTTATATTATGTTTCAGATGCAGAATGTTGTTTACGGTTTTTTGGGAGTAACCATCATTAAAATTTCCATCATCCTTCACATCATAAACAAACGATATAAATTCTGCATCATCGTGATCAAGAACTTTTCTTATCTCTTTAGCAGTCCATACATAAAATTTACCTTCAACCCCTTCACTGTCGGCATCTTCAGCAGAATAGAAGGCGCCTTCTGGTGAACTCATATCCCTAAGAACGTATTCAAATATTTCTTTTGCTGTTTTTTTATAATATTGGTTTCCAGTTGCCTGAAATGCTTCGGTGTAAATCATTGCAATTAATGCTTGGTCATAAAGCATCTTTTCGTAGTGAGGTACCAGCCAATCCTTATCAACCGAGTAACGGTGGAAACCAAAGCCTACATGATCGTAGATACCACCCATTGCCATTGAATCAAGGGTTTTGGTGACCATGTACAATGCATGTTTGTTTGCTGTACGTTTCCAATACCTTAAAAGAAACATTAAATTGTGGGGTGTTGGAAATTTTTGGAAATCTCCAAAACCACCATTTTCATCATCAAATACCTTTGAAAGTTCATCATAAGTAATTTCAAGTATCTTTTCTCCAAGATATTCTCCTTTTCCTGTTTTTGAAACATCTTGGAGTGCATTGAATATCTGATCACCAGAGTTCAGTGCTTCTGACCTGTTATCTTTCCAAATATCTTGAACATTTAATATAAGATCCTTTAAACCAATTGCACCAAATCCGCTTTCCCTTGGGAAATAGGTTCCAGCAAAAAATGGTTTTTTATCAGGGGTCATTATAATAGTTAATGGCCAACCACCAGTCCCAGTCATTATTTGACATGCAGTCATGTAAATACCATCAATATCAGGTCGTTCCTCACGATCAACTTTAATTGGAACAAAAACATGGTTTAAAAGAGTAGCAACTTCTGGATTTTCAAATGATTCATGAGCCATGACATGGCACCAATGACATGTAGAATATCCAATTGATAAAAAAATAGGTTTGTCTTCTTGTGTGGCCTTTTTAAATGCTTCATTACCCCAAGGATACCAATCTACAGGGTTAGTCGCATGTTGTATTAAATAAGGGCTTTTTTCATCCTTCAAATGATTGTATCTATTTTTAGAAGCACTTCCTTCTGGATTTTTCATGGTTTCTCACCTAGATTCCATTAAAGAAATTAATCTATTTTTAGTACAAATTGTTGTGATTATATATCTGATTAATAGAATTTGATTTTATTGGTTGAAGATGCCCATATAAAATATTTATGAAAAAAAATATTTAATCTGATTATACTTTTTATGGGGTTGTCAAGTTGTTGGGGG
>PLXT01000054.1:4671-20466 GCA_003151535.1 Methanobacterium sp. | reverse complement strand
ATTTTTACAAAGGGTTTATATATCCTTAGATATACCTACGATATGAAAATTACAAGTTTTCACATTGAGCCGATGAATGATCATATGATCAGGGCGTGAAACAGAATGAAAACCTTAAAACGCTTAAAAAATTTGTTAAGTGGAGAAGAGAATAAAGAAGAAGAGAAGACAAAGACTCCTCAGGGAGAAACAGAACAAAAAACTACAGAGACTACAATTAAAGAAAATACACCAAAAAAATCAAGCGAAAAAACAGTTAAACCAAAAGCTGAAGAAAAAACAGAAGAAGTAAAATCTCAAGCTTCAAAAACAGTTGAAAAGGAAGAAAAACCTGCAAAATCCAAAACAGATAGGAGTGGTAAAATGACTTTACTCGAAGGAAGAGAAGAAGAAGTGATAACCTATAAGAATATTGATACTGATTTCAAACAGGAAATAATGGATGCTGGAGCAGAATCATTGGCATTATGTTTCCAATGCGGTACATGTACCGGTGCATGTCCTTCAGGAAGAAGAACACCTTACAGGATCAGACAAGTTGTAAGAAAGTCACTTATAGGACTTAAAGAGGAAGTAATAGCTGACGACACCATATGGATGTGCNNTCGTTAAAACTGTGAGAAACTTCGCAGCACAGGCAGGATACATGGCACCAGCACACAAAGCAACAGGTTCATTTGTTATCAAAACAGGACACGGAGTCCCTATTAACGATAAAACAATGGCACTCAGAAAAAGCGTTGGACTAGGCGAACTACCACCAACAACCCACCAGTTCCCAGAAGCACTGGAAGAAGTACAGAAAATTATGAAAGCCACAGGATTCGACAATCTTATAGGCTGGAACTGGGAAAAAGGGGAGTTAGAGTAAGGAGGAATCACAATGGCATTTGCATATTTCTTAGGATGTATAATGAACAACAGATACCCTGGTATTGAAAAGGCAACCAGAGTAATGTTTGACAAGCTCGATATTGAGCTAAACGATATGGAAGGAGCGTCATGCTGCCCAGCACCAGGTGTTTTCGGTTCATTCGATAAAACAACATGGGCTGCAATAGCAGCAAGGAACATAACCATAGCAGAAGACATGAATTCTGATATAATGACAGAATGTAATGGATGCTTCGGTTCACTCTACGAAACCAACCACCTCCTCAAAGAAGATGAAGAGATGATGACAAAGATCAACGGAGTCCTAGCTGAATCTGGAAGAGAATTCAAAGGAGAAATAAACGTAAGACACTTCGCAGAAATTCTTTACAACGATGTTGGACTAGCTAAATTGTCAGAATCAGTAAAAACACCATTAAATCTTAATGTAGCAGTTCACTACGGCTGCCACTTCCTTAAACCAAGTGCAGAAATCAACATCGACGACCCAATGAGACCAACCATACTCGACGAACTAGTCGAAGTAACCGGTGCAAAATCTGTTGACTACAAAGACAAAATGATGTGCTGTGGTGCAGGTGGAGGTCTACGTTCACGTGACCTAGATGTTACACTCGACTACACCAAGGAAAAACTCGACAACATGACAGCAGCTGGAGTAGATGCAATTATAAATGTCTGCCCATTCTGCCACTTACAGTTCGATGTAGGACAAACAGAAGTAAACAAAAAGTACGGAACAGACTTCAAAATACCAGTTTTCCACCTTGCTCAACTCTACGGTCTTGCAATGGGATTAAAAAGAGAAGAACTAACTGTAGATGCACACATCACACAAACAGACTCAGCTCTTGCAAAACTTGACCAGATAACTGGAGGAGAATAATTATTTATTCTTCTTTAATTTATTATTTTTTTTAATGAAACTGCTTTTCTAAAGAATTTTTTCTAAATACTATTACATAAATAGCAAAAAACTTTAAATTTAAAAATCAAAGATTATCTAATTTTAAATTGTTTATAAAAATTTGTAAAGAATTAAAAAAAGAAGAGGTGTTATTTTGTTCGTTGCAACTCTAGTCGGAATATTCCATTTTAGAGATCTACCTGAAAAATACGGGCCATTCGCACAGCATAAAGCTTCAATAGAGAAAAGAACAATTGAAGATAGTGATGAAGTTGCGATACTGAATATTGCTGGTACCGAAAGTAACCATGTGCTATTTTTAGATTCATATAAAGATATTAAAGAGATAGAAGAAGAATTAAAGATAGTAGATGCGGAACTTAATTACAATTCCAAAAAAATATTGGAAGGACATTTATGACTGATTTACCAGTTGAACAGACATGGATGGTCTTGGTTGAACTATTAACAGACCTTAGAAAGAGGAATGTTGTAATAGACACAAAAATTCCAGAAAATATCAGAATGGCAAAGACAACCATAAATTTCTACAAGGTTAACCCAGCAGATCCCGAGAGGATGAAGGAATTAAAAAGGATAAATGACTTTATGAACAGTGCTCAGGATAAGTTAATTGATCTGGCAGAAAATATAGGGGATGATTATAAAGATCAATGGATAAAGAAGCTTACAAAAGCATCTCGCGGTGAGAAAATATATGATATTCCTGAAGAAAAATCTTCATTTGTAATTGGAGCACCTCCTGGATTTTCAATGGTAAGAATCACATTCAAAGTACCATTATCCGAGGAGAGGGTGCAGGAAATTGCAGAATACAACAACGTGATCATCGAATTTCAAACAGACACTGTTATTGTCATTTATGGTGATAAGAAAAATATTCAGGACAGTTTGAAAGAAATGTCTTCATTTTTCACTGAACAGATAGAATAGAACAATCCATAGATATTATAATATCTAAATAATAACTTAAACCTATTCAATTTGTTTTTAACAAGTGTTGTACTAAACATTTTATCTAAAAATATTTTTAATTCAAATATATATTATAAAAAAAACATTTGGAGAATATTTCCCATGAAAATCCTAGCTGTAAGTGACATTCACGGTAAACACACCAAGATCATAGAGTACCTCAATAAAAACCCAGTTGATTTAATTATATTAACGGGAGATATCACAAACTTTGGGCCCTGTGAATTAGCCGAAGAGATACTCAATGAAATATCTTCTTTTGATGCTCCTGTTCTTGCAATACCTGGAAACTGTGATCCAATTGATCTGTATGGTAATATAGAAAATTCAAGGGCAATAAACATACATGGAACCAGTGTTACAATAAAAAATATTGGTATATGTGGATTTGGTGGTTCAAATCCAACACCATTCAACACTCCATTAGAATTTGATGAAATTGAAATCTATGACGAGGCGAAAAGGGTCATGGAAAGTATTAAGGACAATGAGATAACTCTTTTTGTTACACACGCTCCTCCAATTAGAACTAAAACGGATATTCTTCCCTCAGGAGATCATGTCGGAAGTGAAAGTATTAGAAGAGTGATTGAAGAATATCAGCCATCTCTAAATCTTTGTGGACATATCCATGAGTCAATGGCAATGGATGAAATAGGCGAAACCACTGTTATTAATCCCGGGATGCTAAAAGATGGACATGTCTGTTTAATAACCATTGATGATTCTGATGAAGAAAATATTAAGGTTACACCTGAAATTATAGAAATTTAATATTATTATGATTATTATAAATTTATAGAAAATGATTTAAGCAATGCAAGTTTAATATTATTTAAAGTTTGATAGTTAGGTAGTTCCATTTTTGGCCCGATTTAATTATTTGAGGTGAGAAATTGAAAAAGATATTGGTTGAAGGTGAAGTTGGTGGAAAAAAATACAGGGAACCTTTTTCGAAAGGGGTATTATCAAGGTCATTAACCAGGGCTGATATGGATCCTGACAAGGCTTACACCTTTGCATCACAGATAGAAGCTCATCTAATGGATATAGGAATGAAGGTCATAACATTGGACGATATGATCATTATTGTAAGGGAAAAGCTCAGGGAAGAAGATGCTGAAATTGCAGAAAAATATGGGCTATGGAAAAGGATTAGAAAATGTGATGAACCCCTAATTGTATTGATTGGTGGTGCATCCGGTGTCGGTACTTCATCCATAGCATTTGAAGTTGCCAATCGGCTTGGAATACGCAACATGATAAGTACCGATATGATACGTGAGGTAATGCGTAAAATAGTTTCAAAGGAACTTTTACCCACAATATATGAATCCAGTTATACAGCATACCGATCACTTAGAATACCTCCTCCACCGGAATTTGATGAAGTATTAATCGGATTCCGTGACCATGTTGATACTGTTAGTATAGGAGTTGAAGCAGTTATCGAAAGATCCCTAAAAGAGGGTATTAGCATAGTAATAGAGGGTGTTCATATAGTCCCAGGATTCATAAGCGAAGACCTTGTTAAGAGACACAATGTGAACATGTTTGTATTAACTCTTCAAGATGAAGAGGTACACAAAGGAAGATTTTACTCAAGATGCAGACAAATGTGGGCGAGAAGACCTCTTAAACGTTATATGAACTATTTTGGAGCTATACGACGAACTCTTAAATATTTTGAAAGTCAAGCAAATAAACATCACATTCCTGTTATAGAGAACATCGATGTTACGACCACAATAGACGCCATAATAGAGGACATTACTAAGACCTATGGAAGTGAAGAAGATGTTAGAGAAGATAAAAGTTAAAGACGTAATGAGCAAGAAAGTTGTTAGTGTTTCTCTAAGTGAATTTGTTGTTTTTGCATTTGAGAAGTTAATGAAACATAAAATAAGTTCTCTGCCAGTTGTAGACGGCGAAGAATTAGTTGGAATTGTAACCGCCACAGATCTAGGTCATAACCTTATTTTAGATAAATATGAAATAGGTACCATTGTTGAGAATGCTATGGTTCAAGATGTTGTGTGTGTAAGTCCCGAAGATGACTTAATGACAACTGTGAGGAAGATGAATGATTTTGGATCCGAGGGAGACATAATTAACCAGCTCGTTGTAATGGACAACAATAAGATCGTTGGAATTATTTCAGATGGTGATATTATAAGGGCAATTAAAACTTAAATCATTTAATTTCCTTTAAATATTCATTTAAGAATCATAGTTATCCAATAAAAAAAAGAAAGAATATTGGAAATTTAAAATTTGCTATTATTTGTTTGGTGTTACACGAGGTTTAAAAGATTCACAGATACTTGGGAATTTTTTGTTCAATTCATTGTCAAGTTTGTCAACGATCTCTTCTTCGATTTCTTCGCTGTGTTCAGTGTTTACAGAAAATTGATTACCCTCAATGTTTGTAGTTATATATTCAGTACCCATTTGCATTTCAACTGTTACTGGCTTATTTTCATCTATAGTTTTTATAATGTCATCAATGATTAGATCTGTTAATTTAAGGAGTTTAGGTTCTTCAGGTACATAGGTGTTTTCTTCTGTTGCTATTTTCTTTATTAAGAATGGTGCACAACCTTCTGTTCTTGCAGCTTTTCTGTTGGTCCAGAATAAAACTGTCATTAGCTTTTTTCTAGAGTCCAGTGGGCTGTCAAATTCTAAAGTTTTCATGTTAAACCTCCTATTTTAATATGATTTTCCAATAATTATAAATTTATGATGTCTAATGCTAATTTTGAACCAATTTCATAACACTTTTCCAATTCTTCCTCTGTTGGTACGTAGTTTACTTTGATCTGGTCGTTTATTTCAAATCCACATTTTTCAAGTTCATCTGCAAGTATTTTTGGTGCTTCACCACTCCATCCCATAGATCCGAAGGTCACGGCTTTACGTATTATCCCAGTTTTACCGAAGTTTAAACCTTTGAGATAAAATATAAGATCACCAATACTTGGATAAATCTGATTGAATATGGTAGGTACCCCTAATAAAATAGCTTTACTATCTAAAATATCAGTTACTATACTACTACGTTCATCAGAATGAAGGAAATGCATTTTCACATCTACATCTTGGCTCATAATACCTTCTGCTAATGCTTGTGCCATCAATTGTGTTGAACCATGCATTGTATCGTATACAATTGTTACTTTATCTTCACATTTGCCGGTGGCCCAACTTGTGTAAGCATCAATTATCTTCATAGGGTCTGTCCAGATCATACCATGTGAAGGTGCAATCATTGTTATCTTATCAAGTAACTCCAAGTTCGTTACTTGTTTGAATTTGTTGAGTATAAGTCCTGAAAGTGGTGTGAGTAAGTTGGCATAAAACTTGGCTGCAGCATGCATAAGCACATTTTCTGGGATATCAGTATCATAACGATCTTTCAAACATAGGTGCTGACCAAATGCATCATTTGAAAATAGTATGCCATCTTCCAGTAGTAGGGTGAACATACTGTCTGGCCAGTGTAACATCTGAGCTTCTAGGAATACCAGTTGTTTCCCACCAAGGTCCAGAGTTTCACCGGTTTTAACAATCCTGAAGTCCACATCATCTAAGGACGGATAATGCATTTTCAATCCCTTAACTGCTGCAGCAGTACAATATACTGGTGCTTCAGGGAATTTTTTACATATTTCAACAAGTGCGCCGCTATGATCCTTTTCAATATGGTTCTGGATTATTATATCCAGCTTGAACTCCCTATTCTCTTTTTCAAAAGCATCTCTAATCCTGCCCCACATCTGGGCAGATGTTCCAGGATATGTATTATCAATAAGTGCTACTTTATCTCCAAAAACTACATAAGCATTGTATGTTGTTCCATTAAGGGTATAACCATGATAATCCCGTATATCCCAATCCATAACTCCAACCCAGTAAACATTATCTGTTATTTTAATTGCATCGGCTTTCATTTTTCACACCTCGATATAGAAGATAAATTCTATTTAATTATTAATAATACGTTCTATATATTTTTTGGCAAAATAATTTCGTTGAATTTGTAATAAAAGATTTATATTACCTAAATTAAATAAAAACGATAAAATGTCGATAATAAAGAGTTGTTATACCTTATAAATCCACATATTGTCATTAAAGCACGTATCTAAAGTTTTTAGATTAATGCAGTTATTATGAAGTACAGTGATCCAGATATTGCAATACACGCTGGAATTGTTATTATCCAAGTTGTTGCAATATGTTTTATAACATCCAATTTAACAGTAGCAGTACCCCTTGCCATACCAACTCCAATAACGGAACCAACAAGGGTTTGGGTGGGTGATATTGGTAATCCAATTGAAGCAAAGAGTATGGTGATACTTCCAGCTGAAATTTGTGCTGAAAATCCTCTAGTAGGCACCAATTCAGTGATTCGTCTTCCAATTGTACCAGTTATCCTGTTTCCTGCAATTAAAATACCGAGTACAAGGGCTATTGCCCCTAGAAATTTAATAGAAAAACCAAGGGTTGGCCCAACCGTAACGTATAAAACTCCTGTTGCAGCGGCTATATCTATGGCACCAACACCAAGGGCTGCGAATGATGAACTCCCAATTTGAAAGTAGGAAAATAGCTTTTCAGTACGATCATTGGCACCTATATTGCTTGTGTTTTTATTCAGATAAACCCTTTTCAATACATAGTAAGCCATATAACCCGATGCAAGTCCTATTAAAGGTGAGACAACCCAGCTCACCATAATGTACCCTATTGTAGTCCATTGTAAATGGTTAAAACCCGCATATACCAGCCCATAACCGATAACAGAACTCACTATAGCATCAGAACCAGATATTGGTATTTTCTTTATTATTGTTATGGTGATCCATATACCGGCCGATACAGTAATTATAAAAGCTCCCAGTCCGGTCATGAACTCTATGGGTACAATTCCACTTCCAACAGTCTTTATAACTGTACTACCAAGGAATANNGTTATAATACCAATAATCAGTATCCAATTCATGATTATATCTTATATTGCGAAATATAAAAATATTTTTTGTTTTAAGGCAATTAATTTTGAATAAAATTCTATTTAAATAATTATTTTTAAAAGTTTATTTAAGATAGATCACAAGGTTCAAATACTAATAAACATAAAGATTAAGTGGGCTAGACCGGAGGGTTAGGGGTCCTTTGTAAGCGCATATCCCCTTATGGCGCGGTTGAAGTTCGAGAGGCGGCAGATCAACCGGGTTTTGGCCCAGGATCTTGATGTCGAAACTTCGTCCCACAGGATTAGTGGTAGCAGGATTTGGGCTGTAGGGCCTGAATTTACTGTTTTAACCATGGGAACGGGTCAGGTCTGGAAAGAAGCAGCTCTACTGTGGACAGCTGATGCTTGCGGAACAACGGGGTGGAGTCAGGTTTCTGGATCACCAGCTCTCGTGAGGTTTGTCCACTCTCGAACATGCCCTTTAAATTAATATTCATTGAGAGCATTAAATAAAATTCCAAAAGCTTTTAAACCATGTCTGATAAATGATTTGAATACGAGCATTTTAATTGATACTAAATTTACACACTTTTAATCAATTTTCTATAATTAACTGAAAGTATTTTGTCGGGGTGGCCCAGCCTGGTACGGCGGTGGACTGCTAATCCACTGATCCTTTGGATCACCCGGGTTCAAATCCCGGCCCCGGCGTTTTAATTATAACCTTTGGTGAAAAAAAATGAAGGTTAAAAGCGTTCAAGGAAAAATTTTTCCAACTTCACCATTTGATTTTTCTAAATCTATTAATTTTATGAATATGTTTACACCAACTAATGGTGAACAAACATTTAATGATCAATCCTTTACCAAGGCTTTGTATTTAGAAGATCAAACCTTGGCTTTTAAACTCGAAGATCAAGGAACCGTTGAAAAACCAGTTTTATTATATACTATTTTTTCAGGTAAAACCATAGAAGATGATATTAAATCAGAATTATTACATAGAATAAAATTTTATCTGAGTTTGAATGATGATTTAAAACCATTTTATAGTCATGGATTGAATGACAATGCTTTTAAGCCAGTTATAAATAAACTTTATGGATTACATCAAGTTAAATTTTTAACTCCATTTGAAGGTGCTGGAGGGGGCTGTTTTAAGTCAAAGAATTTCGATGAAAGCAGCCCATACAATAAAAGAAAGGTTAATACAGTCTGTGGGCGATAAGATAACCATTGAAGGTGTTAATTACGGGACATTCCCATCAGCTGAACAGATCAAAAATTTAGGATTAGAAAAACTTAGATCGCTTCTTAAAAATAGTAGAAAATCCGAGTATCTCTTCAATGTTTCAGAATCATTTGCAGAAGTTGATGAGGATTTTTTAAGGAAAGCCCCTATTGAAGAAGTGAAAGATTGGTTACTAAACATAAAGGGTATAGGTGAATGGTCTGCCCATTTAGAACTTATAAGGGGTCTTGGAAGGATGGAAGAGCTTTATGGAAATGATAGAATGCTCATAAAATGTGCCGAGAAAGTATATGGTTCAAAAATTTCAAAATCAGAACTTAGAAAGATAGAAGAAGGATATGAAGCGTATAAAGGCTATTGGGAATATTACTTGAGAGCAGGATGTTAAAATTTTATTATTTAATATATTTTAAAAGATAGTTTAATCTTTAAATTTATTTTGAGGTTTATTATTCTATTTGCTTTAAATATTTTATAGCATGACCTAATCTTTTTATACCTTCCTCTATCTTTTTTTCATTAGAATTAGAAAAGTTTAACCTCAAGGTATTAATTTTAGGATTATTTGAATAGAATGCTTCACCCGGTACAAATGCCACATTATCTCTTATTGCAACTTCAAATAACTCCATTGAAGACATGCCCTCTGGTAAGGTTACCCATAAAAACATCCCACCTTCGGGTTTGGTGTACTTAACATCCGATGGAAAGTATTTTTTAATCATGTTAACCATACAATCCCGTTGTATCCGGTACATATCCCTTATATGCTGGATATGATCTTCTACATTGTATCCTGTAAGGTAACGGTGTACTATCATCTGTGATAAATAGTTTGAATGTAGATCTGACGCCTGTTTTGCTGTGATAAGATGATTCATAATGTCATTATCTGCAACAATCCATCCAAGCCTCATACCCGGTGAAACAATTTTTGAAAAAGAACCAAGAAGAACAGATTTATCAAGATAACTTTTAATAGGAGGTAAATCTTTTCCTATAAATCTTATCTCACCGTATGGATTATCTTCAACTAGAATAGTGTCGTTTTTATTGAATATAGCTCCAATTTTCTCCCGTTTATTTTTTGAGTAAGTTATTCCCGTTGGATTCTGAAAATTAGGGATCGAATAAAAAAGTTTAGGATTTAAAGACTCGATCATATCTTCAAGCACATCGAGATCTACTCCATCTTCTAATAAAGGTACTGAAACAAATTTGGGTTCGTACAAACCAAAGGATTGTATAGCAGCTAGATAAGTAGGTCTCTCAATCAGTACCACATCTTCTCTGTTTAGAAATACTTTACCAACTAAATCCAATCCCTGTTGTGATCCATTGATCATGAGAATATTATCTGAATTTATATCCAAACCAGAATTTTGATACCTTTTAGCAATATATTCCCTTAATGGTTTGTAACCTTCAGTAGAACCATATTGGAGAGCTTCATTGCTTGAATCTTCAAGAACAGCAGCTGCTGACTTTGCAATTTCATTATGTGGGAATGAAATAGGATTTGGAAGTCCGCCAGCAAATGATATAATATCAGGATCCTCTGTAACCCTAAGAATTTCTCTTACAAATGATCTCGGTACGTTACTCATCCTGTCTGCAAATAATTCTTTCATTAACTTATCTCCCATTTCATTATTCTAAAAAAATAGGTCCATGTGGGTTCTATGAATATTATAATGCCCCAATTATTTGGTACCATATTTTTTAACATGATCCCATGCTTGTTTATATTTACTGTTCTCGGTGTAAATGGACATATCTTCCCTATTGAATATTTTTCTATCCATTCCAACTGGACAGACCTTGATACAGATACCACAGGGAGATTTATAATCTTTCCTGAGAATTTTACTCCTTGTTGCACAGGCTATTTTATCAATTGGCCTATAATCATTACTGGAATTATTATTTGATTCTAATTGATTAGGAATTGCATTTACTGGACACTGGGTAATACATCTTTTGCAGTGTGTACAGAGGTCTTCTCCGGTGATAGGATCTTCCTCAATCGTGGCTGATGTAAATATGGATGTGAATCTAACCCTTGGTCCATACTCCTTGGTGAGCAGAACATTATTTTCCCCAAAGGATCCCATACCAGCTAGATAAGCTGCATGTTTATGGGAGAAGAATGCTACAGGATTTTTAATAAGAACATCTATGTTTCCATAACCATCCCTTGGAAGATATATGGAAGGATAACCCTTTTCTGTCAGATAATTAGAAATCTCGTACGCCTTACTATCTAGAAGATTGTTTACTATTGTATAAAGTTCATGATAATATATTGAAGGTGCTGTTTCAACAATTGGGAGTTGAACCGGAAGGCCAATTACTATAACTGTTTTAGTTTCAGGATAAATAGATTGTGGCCAGAATTCTTCTGGTATCCATTCATTAAACTTGTTTGGAAGTTTTTTTGGAGGATCAGACCATCTTCCAACGGGAGCAAATCCAATCAAAGGTATACCCATTTCTCGAGCCTTGATAATCAAATCTTCTTTAATTGCTTTAATTTTCATCAAATAACCTTTTTAAGAGTAATATTATATGTTCATGGATTCTAATCTGTTCATAGCCTCTTCTAATTGGTTATAGGATGTTGCATAGGATAATCTAATATGATTTTTTCCATGAATCCCAAATGCTCCTCCATTAACCATAACAACTCCCTTTTTCAGTCCTTCCTTAACAAATTCAACAGGATTGTCAACATGGGGAAATACATAGAATGCTCCATGAGGTTTGCTACATTCAATTCCCATATCATCCAGTCTTTTAATAATTAAATTTCTTCGTCTTTTGAATTCAGAGACCATTTCATCTACACTATTTTGAGGTCCTTCTAATGCAGCTAAAGCTCCTTTTTGTATCATAGAACTTGCACAAGCCGTTGTATATTGATGTATTTTTAACAGTTCTTCCGTTATTTCTGAATTTGCTGTTACATACCCAATTCTAAACCCAGTCATTGCATAGGATTTTGAGAATCCATTTATGGTAATTCCGTTTTCACAAAATTTGGCTGGACTGTGATGTTTTTCATCGTATATTATTTTCTCGTACACTTCATCAGATATTAAATAGATACCATTATCATCGGCTATTTCGGCTATTGATTTAATATCCTCCTTTTTCATAACACTTCCAGTGGGATTTGATGGTGAATTCAAAATAATGGCCTTGGTCTTGTCTGTTATTGAATCTGTGATGTCTTCAGATGTCATTCTAAGATCATTTTCTAATTTGAGCTGAACTCCACGAGCAACACCCCTTGCAAGATTGACACAGGCCTTATACGATAAAAAACCAGGATCAGGAATTAGAACTTCATCACCCGGGTCTACCAATGCCTGCATGCACATATATATAGCTTCACTGGCACCAACAGTTACCAGGATAGATTCTGTTGATGCGTTGATTCCATTGTCTTTTTTAAGCTTTTTTGATATTGCTTCTCTTAGTTCCAAAATTCCCATATTTGAGGTATAATGGGTGAAACCTTCTCGCATAGCGATTGAAGCCGCTTCTATTATATGTTCAGGGGTGTTGAAGTCTGGTTCTCCAAGCCCAAGGTTTATTGAATTTTTACCTGCCTTTTCGAACATTTTCCTTATCTCAGAAAGATTTATTGATCTTACACGTTTTGAAGGTTGCATAATATTTGCCAATACTTATTTTTGTTTTCAATTATATATATCGAATAGATGTCAGGATTAAATAGATCATTGGGTCTTTATGATGTTGTGAGTCTTGTTATTGGTACAATTGTTGGTGCAGATATTTATATTGCTGCATCATTTGGAGCCGGACTATTAGGACCTTTTGCAGTGTTTGCTTGGCTAATAGCAGGAGTTATGGCTATTGTAATTGCTTTATGTTTTGCAGAATGTTCATCTTTAGTGCCTGAAGTTGGGGGCCCCTATGCCTATGCTAGGAGAGCTTTTGGAAATTTTACCGGATTTATAGCTGGATGGTCTCTTTTAATAGCAGAATGGAGTTCAATAGCTGTATTTCCCCTGGCTTTTGTTGCATATCTTGAATTTTTTATTCCACACATGCCACAAGTTTTTCAAATCATAATTAAATTTCTTTTCGTGTTATTTTTAACATTTATTAATTACTTTGGTGTGCGACAGGCTGGTAAAGCCAATGATATTTTAACAATTCTTAAAATAGCCCCAATACTGATATTTACCATAGCAGGAATAGCATATTTTATATTAAAACCCGCGCTGTTAATTGCAAATTTCACACCCATAGCACCCTTAGGGTTTGGTGGTCTTGGAAGTGCCATTGTACTGATATTCTGGGCATATGTTGGATTTGAACTAGTTACAGTTCCTTCTGATGAAATAATTGATTCAAAAAAAACCATACCCTTAGCAATTGGTATTGGAATGGGAGTCATTGCTCTTTTCTACGTTTTAACCAATTTCGTAATATTAGGTCTGGTCCCATGGATGCAGCTTTCATTATCAACCGCCCCACTTTCCTTAGCTGGTTACACACTTGTAGGTGCGATTGGTGCAGGATTTTTAAGTATAGGTGCATTACTTTCAATATCGGGGAGTGATGAGGCAGGAATTTTGTCTGCTGCACGGATTCCCTATGCAATGGCAGCAGATGGATTACTACCGAGAATGTTTGCCAAAGTACATCCAAAATATGAAACCCCATATGTTTCCCTAATAATTCAAGGTATGGTAACATTTATAGCTGCAGTATTCGGTACCATAAGTGAACTTATAATCTTGTCAGTTTTTACTTTGTTATTCTGTTATCTTTTAACATGTGTCTCGGTATTCCCTCTTAGAAAAAAATATAATACTGGAGGATTTAAACTGCCGTGGATAGTACCTGTTTTGGGAGTATTTGTGGCAATTTATATAATGTCTCAATGTGCTCCTAACCAGATAATTATTGGAGGTTCTTTAATAATTTTAGGCATACCTGTCTATGCAATATTTGCTCCAAGAACCGAGATTAAAACAGCTAGAAGAGAGTTGATGGAAGGGGAGGATTATGTTTCACAGACCATTGATAGGGATGAAATATTTCTTGCAAAATTCATTAAACAGGTACGTGAACTGATAATTAGAATTAGAAAAAGATTTGGTTAGTTTATTACATGAAAAAAGTAAGTATATTAATGATAACGATTTAATCACATGCTCCGCAGTTATAGCATCTGAATTCTTCACACCATGGAGTTAAATCACCATTTAATGCATTATTATATTCTTTTTTTAGAAATGCATCACTTATCCCAACATCTATATTTTTCCATGGAAGTTTATCGTTTAGATCCCATTTATGGGCTAATTTTGTCCACTCCTTAACTGATATCTTTTCGTTCATGGAACGTTCAAGAACATCACCTAAATTTTGGCCACCCAGTGATAAAACGTATTGAATCAGAGCATTTTTTGGATTTTCTATTTTAAATGATTTTATTTTGATAATTGAATTTATATAGTTGATCTTGGATTTGAGCTCTTCTAAATTAAATCCTTCCCACTGAAATGGTGTATGTGGTTTTGGTATGAATGGGTTTATACTCAAACGTACCTGATTTTTTCTCTGTCCCATCTTGATAAGTTCTTTAATATAATCTCCTAAACATTTAATATCGTTTTGGTCTTCTGTTGGAAGTCCTAGCATGAAATAAAGCTTAACGTTCAAACTATGTTTAAATGCGGTTTTAATTGCACTCTCGATCATTTCATTGGTAATAGATTTATTAGCAACTTTCCTTACCTTCCAAATTGATTCCGGTGCAATTGTAATGGTTTTAAGTCCGCTTTGTTTTAAGATTTCGAGTAGGTTATCGGTNNCCTTCACATAATTCTTCCATTTTAGTATGATCCGAAACTGCTGCACCGATTAATGCAATTTTTTTAAGTCCTGTAGCATGCCCACCTTTTTCAGCAATCTTAAAAAGCTCATTAATTGGCATTTCCCTGCGGGGTCTGTATATGCATCCGGCCATACAGAAACGGCATCCCCTTGTACATCCACGAGATACTTCTAATAAAAATGCACGTCCAAAGGCAGGTATATATTCCTTTTTATCTGTTTCTGGAACAACTTGCCTGATTGGGTGACATGCATCTTTAAGATCAGGCACAGTCACCATCTTGACCGGATGATCTGGTAGATAAACACCTTCAATATCCAGAAATGATTCTAAATTATTTCTAGGATCATCTAGTTCAAGATATTTGTCTAGTAACTCGTCGAGTATCAGTTCAGCTTCTCCAACCACAAATAGGTCAATGAATTTACTCATGGGTAACGGATTTGAACTTGCACAGGGACCTCCAGCAATTACTAGTGGATGGGTTGAATTTCTATGATCCTTTCGAAGTGGTATCCCTCCATTTTTTAACATGCTTAATACGTTAAAGTAGTCCTGTTCATATTGAAGTGAAAAACTTACAATATCAAATTCTTTAAGATATGTGCCTGTTTCAAGGCTTTTAGAAGTAGGATAAACCACTCTTTCACAGTAAATATCTTCTCTACCATTTAAGAAATCGTATATTATATGAAATCCTAATGAAGACATGGCGCTTCTGTAAAGATTCGGGTAGCATGATGCAAACCTAAGGTCAACTTTGCGTATGTCCTTGACGATTGCATTGTGTTCAAGCAGCATAATTATATTATCTGACCGCTACATAATCAAGATATCTAAAACTTAAAGGCAGAATAAACAATGGAAAAATCATATAAAAAAGTCGC
>PLXT01000054.1:0-4604 GCA_003151535.1 Methanobacterium sp. | reverse complement strand
ACAACAGATGAAACAATAGACGCAATTGTTGTGAGTGAAGAAACAGAACCCACAGCATTCAAAATAAACAAAATAAGAAAAGAAAAGGGAATGAAACCATTAGACATAGTAACCATTGGAATGGTACTAGCAGACGATGGAAAACCAATCTCATCCACTCGAATAAGAAAAGGCGAGATCGATAAGATGGGAACCATAATACGAGTAACAAAATAGACACTAATTCATAAAATTTAAAATTAACTAATAGAGAATGTCCAAAAATGAAAGTAATAGTTGGATCCCTAAACCCTGTAAAACTGAATGCAACCCGAAATATTCTAGAGAAAATCTATGGAGAAATAGATATATCTTCAAAAGATGTTGATTCCGAGGTACCTGACCAGCCATTTGGGCTAGATGAAACTATAAAAGGAGCAGTTAACAGAGCGAAAAATTCATATTCAGTTGATATGGATTTGAGCGTTGGCATAGAATCAGGTTTAATGGAAACACCAAACACAATCACAGGATACATAGACCTCCAATGGTGTGCAATATTTGACGGGGAAAAGGTCACACTAGGAGTTAGTTCAGGATTTGAATATCCTCCTGAAGTAGTAAAAGAGGTTTTAAGTGGTGTTGAAGTTGGAGATGTAATGGACAAAATTACCGGTGTTGATAATCTAGGAACTAAAAAAGGTGCAGTTAGCCATCTATCAAGAGATATGCTCGACAGGACAGAGAACACTGAACAATGTGTTTTAACCGCCATGATCCCTAGAATGAATGAAGATGTTTATTTTATTAGAGAATAATAATTTTATAAGTAGGAATCTAATTATAATCAGATTACTATTAACTTTTAAATTTGGTGGCTATCTTGGATAGAAAGGATGATAATTTAAATAATAATTACAGTAGTGTTAAGAATTTCCTGAAAAATCATGCTATTTCGATTATTTTCCTGATATTATTAACTGTAATAGTGAGTTTAATTACTTATTACCGGATATTAGTTCAGATACAATTAGGTGCTGTTTCAGATAGTTATGATTTCCTTGCAAATGCTCTTGTTTTTGCAGGTCAAGGAATGGGATACTCAGATTTATTGAGACCACCACTGTTTTCATTTATTATATCATTGATATTTCGATTAGGATACGTTTCTGTTACCACTATTTTTTATGTTGATGGTGGATTATTTGTTTTTGGCGTAATGGGGATGTTTATGCTTCTGAAAGTTAGGTTCACTGATCTAGAAAGCTTTTTAGGAGGATTACTTTATGCAACTTTCCCACTTACTCTTTTAATATTAGGATTTGGATTTTCCGACCTTGCTAGTGTATCATTTTCAATTTGGGCCATTTATTTATTTATTTTGGCTATTAAAAAGAATTCTAATTTCTTTTATTTAGCATTTCCATTTGCAATGTTTGCATTTTTAACAAGGTACAATTACGCTCTGTTGATCTTTCCCATAATATTTTATCTTTTGATAAATAAAGATAAAATTAACTTTAAAAATATGTTTGGAGGAATTTTAGCAGCTATATTAATAATTGTACCTGTATTAGTTCTTTTTTATCAGAAATTTGGGAATTTTTTATATCCTTTTTTAAATTTTGGTGCAAGTTCTGCAGCTGTATCTGTTTCACCTGAAAGTGCATCATATAATCCGAGTATCTTCTATTTTATCCAAAACTTTCCAACTTACATAGGCGTTACAGGCTTATTGATCGTGTTAATCTTATTACTGGGTGTTATAGTATATTTAATCCTGAAATTTCTTCGAAATAGAAATAAAATTAATATATTTGATGTTTTGGATTCGAAGAGTAATTCTTATAAAATTAAGTTATCATTATGTGTTGCATTAATTTTGGTCTTTTTAGCAAGCTTTGGAATGACCATGTATTTAGTTAGCGAACTGTTATTCTTTGTGATTATCTACATTCTATACGATCTAACAAAGGATAGGAAGAATGAAAACATTAAACTTCATCTTATGGTTTTTGTCTGGTTTATGACGTTTTTCATTTTTAGCAGTGTATTTGTTATTAAAAGTCCCAGATACTTTTTGCTTATGACCCCTCCTATTGTTTACTTTATGATTTTAGGGTTAAGTAAGCTTTCAAATATTTTAGGATATAAATTTCAAAATAGGAATGTTGTATTTTCCATTATTGCTTTAATAATTACTTCAGTTATCCTTCTGTCTTCTGCTTCTCAAATTCCACTTATATCCCATTCAAATGGTGATATATTAATTACAAATGAACAGATTCAGATGGCGAGTCAATGGTTTGTAAGTTATGATCCAAATTATAAAAGTCAAAATATTTATTCTGATTTATGGCCAAATTTAAGTTGGTATCTTAAGACTGATGTGAAACCCGTGCCGGTATTTAAGGATAATCAAACATTTATTGATGGAGTTAAGTATAATACATTTAATCAAGCTGATAGTAATCAATTTAATAATTATCTAGTAACAAATAATGCGGACTATTATTTTTGTATTAGACCAGATCTTAATTTAACATCTTATAAACCAATAAAAGAGTTCAATAATGATATTGTAGGGCCGTTGATTATTTATAAAAGAGTATGATTATTAAAATTTCCATTTATTATATGGTGTAACTCCAGTCATTACAAATTTTAAGTTGATATAATGGATTATTAATAACAATTAAATTTGATTATCCTAATTTTTCAGTTAAATTGAATTATTTGATTCATCACAATTCTTAAACAGATTAATAGCCAAGAAATATTTTTCTTATGTCACTCAACTATATTAGGATGAAAATTAAATGAAATAAAGATATAATCAATTTTATTTTTAGGTGGTTCGATGAACAATTTTTATGAAACTTCAAAAAATAGTGTCATACGATTAAATAAGTTCATAAGAAATCATTTTACCACAATTTTCTTCTTACTCTTACTTACAATGATAGTCAGTTTGATAACTTACTATCGTATACTTGTTCAGTTACACATAGGGCCCATATCTGATAGTGTGGATTTCTTTACAGATGCGCTTGTATTCGCGGGACAGGGCTTTGGATATGCTGATTTAACGAGACCTCCATTATTTCCATTAATTACTAGTTTATTCGTTAGAATAGGTTTTACATCCATAAACACAATTTTTAATGTAGATGGTGGATCGTTTGTATTTGGTGTATTTGGTTTTTTTATGCTTTTAAAGATTAAATTCAATGATCTTGAAAGCTTTTTAGGCGGATTACTTTATGCCACATTTCCAATTGTATTAACATATCTTGGTTTTGGATTTTCAGACCTTGCAAGTGTATCTTTCTCTATTTGGGCCATATATTTTATGGTTTTAGCTGTTAAAAAGGATTCAAAATTCTTTTTTTTAATGTTTCCATTTGCATTATTTGCTTTCTTAACTAGATATAATAATGCACTTTTAATTATCCCGATCCTATTGTACTTATTGATTAATAAGGATAGGACTAATCTAAAAAATGTTTTAATAGGAATAATTGCATCTATTGTAGTAATTATACCTGTGTTAGTGTTTTTCTATGAAAAATTTGGGAATGTATTACACACATTTCTGAATTTCAGTTCAACATCTACCATAAGTTCTGGTTCATTTGAAAGCGCTATTTACAATCCTAATATATTCTTTTTTGTAGAAGGATTCCCAAGTTTTATAGGACCTCAAGGGATTACAATCATGTTAATTGTGGCATTTGGGGCTTTAACATATATTTTAATCAGATTTTGGAAGATTAAACTTAATAAAGATCTATTTAATACATTATATTCGAAAAATAACGATATTAAAATTAAACTCTTATTATTTGTTCTTTTAGGTATTGTCTTTTTAGCTAGTTTCGGAAAGACTTTGTACTATGTAAGCGAACTAATATTTTTTGTAATGGTTTTTTTGTTTTATGATATTACTAAAAATATGAATATAAAAAATATGGATCTTCATATTATGTTTTTTACATGGTTCATGGTATTTTTCATTTTTAGTAGTGTGTTTGTAATTAAAGATAATCGATACTTTTTGCTTATGGCACCTTCTGTAGCATATTTTATGATTTTGGGATTAAGTATAATTTCTAATTCAATAAAATTTAAGTTCAATAATAGAGATGTATTCCCTATATTTGCTATATTGTTGACGTTAATTATACTATTATCCACTGCTACTCAAATACCGAATATACAGCACGCTAATAATGATAAGTTTACTGCAAATGAACAAATTGAACTAGCTAGTCAATGGTTTGTAAGTTATGATCCTGATTACAAAAATCAAAATATCTATTCTGATTTATGGCCAAATTTCAGCTGGTATCTTAAAACCAATGTNNATGATAGCAATGCATTTAATAATTATCTTGTAACTAACAATGCAGAATACTATTTCTGTGTTAGACATGGCCTAATCTTAACATCTTATAAACCAATTAAAAGAGTTGGAGTAGTAACTATCTATGAAAAAATTTAACTCTATAAAATTTAATAAAATTATCTTTACATATGATTACTTTCATAAAGTATACATTAACAAGGGTTAGCTATTATTGATATAAATAATTATTAACGAGAATTTCTATAAACCTCTAAAC
>PLXT01000029.1 GCA_003151535.1 Methanobacterium sp. | reverse complement strand
ACCCTAATACCATATAAATCTATTGCATTTAACATTTAACCCCAACATAAACAAATAAAAATAAACCCAAAAGATTAAAATGAAAAAAATCAAAAAGGTTTATAGAAATTCTCTATAATATAAATTTCAATTATTAATAACTGAACTATCTAATATTGTATCATGAATCAATGAAATATCTTTAAAATTACATATTTTAATGTAATCTCAACAAATAAAATTAAATAACGTACATTTTTTTTAAATTTTTAATCTAATTTGAATTAATCCAAATTTCAATTATCAATATTTGTTTGTCAAATTTTTTTTACAATTCTCAGACCTCCATACTAATTACACATTCCTTTGATATATTGATTGAATTTAGCAAGGGTATCTAAAAATTAATGAAAACATTAGTATTGTATAAACATCCTAAATTACTATGATTAATAAAATTCAATACAATAAAAGTAAATTGAAATATTTAATATATAACATTTCTTTTAGCTGATAAAAATGATCATAGAAGATCAACAATTCCTGAAAGAGGCGATAATAGAGGCAAAAACGTCTTTGAATGAGGGCGGGATTCCTATTGGAGCTGTTCTTGTAGAAAATGGCAATATTGTTGGTAGAGGCCATAATAAGCTTTTACAAAATAGTTCAACAATTTTGCATGCTGAAATGGATTGTATAGAAAATGCAGGAAGATTAAAAGGATTAAATTATAAAAGTTGCACCATATATACCACATTATCACCTTGTGAAATGTGTTCGGGGATGATACTTTTGTATAAAATACCACGAGTTGTTATTGGCGAAAATGTTACATTAAAGGGGCCTGAGAATTATCTCCAAAATAATGGTGTTGAAGTGATAAATTTGAATTTTGATGAATGTAAGTCGCTACTTGGTAATTACATTAGCAAAAATCTTGATCTATGGAATGAAGAGATTGAAAAAGTACATGATTAGGATAGAGAATAAAATAAAATATAAGAATATGTGATTAAAATGACAGTGATAATAGATCCCCAAAATTCTGGAATTTCAGGCAACATGGTTATTGGAGCACTGGTTGATCAGGAAGTGGATCCAGAAAATGTAACAGAAATTATGGAATATTATGCATCACACTTTGGTAATGTAAAAGTAAATATTAAAAAAGTGAAAAAAACTGGAATATCTGCAACCTTTGTTGATGTTGAAAGCTATGATAATGCCCCTATAAAATACATTAAACTAATAGAGTTGTTAGAATCAATTGAACATCCGAGTATCACAGAGGATATTATCAAGTTTTCAAAGAATGTTTTTAAAACTTTAGCAGAAGCAGAGGCAAGTGTACATGGTACAACAATAAGTGAAGTACATTTTCATGAGGTGGGTGCGGCTGATGCAGTTGCTGACATCATTGGGGCATCATATTTATTCTATAAGCTTGGAATGAACAATAAAACTGTCTATGGGATGCCGGTTGCTCTTGGAGGGGGTAGAATTAAAAGCATGCATGGAATACTCAGTGTACCTGTACCTGCGACACTTGAAATTCTAAAAAATATACCCACTTTTGGAGGACCTGTTAATCATGAGCTTACAACACCTACAGGTGCAGCTCTCTTGGTGAATATGGTTGATAAATTCATGAATTACTACCCATTTTTGACAGAAAAGAAAATAGGATATGGTGCAGGAAAGCTAGAACTAACACATCCTAATGTTCTGAGGATAACAGATGGTAAAACAGCCATGGAAAGTGATCATGTAACCATACTGGAAACCAATCTCGACAATGTTACAGGAGAAATTATGGGCCATATATT
Source organism: Methanobacterium sp. (assembly GCA_003151535.1). Classification (GTDB taxonomy): domain Archaea; phylum Methanobacteriota; class Methanobacteria; order Methanobacteriales; family Methanobacteriaceae; genus Methanobacterium_B. The sequence continues at coordinate 49,425 of PLXT01000029.1, read as the reverse complement.
CAAAGTGCTCATGAAATTTGGTGCTAGAGATGTAAGTATTATACCAACTATAACCAAGAAAAATAGGCCCGGTAATCTTTTACGCGTAATATCAAGGCCCCTTGATTGTGATATACTATCTGAAGTAATAATTAGGGAAACAGGTACTCTGGGTGTTAGGGTCATTCCCTATGTACATAGAAATATTACTTCACGAAAGATCGTTCCTGTCAAAGCTATAATAAAAGGAAAAAATGTAGAAATGAATATTAAAGTAGGAATGATTGGAAATGAAATAATAAGTGTCAAACCTGAATACGAAGATGCTCGTAAGGTATCTGAAGAGAGTGGAGTGCCACTTAAAGATGTTATGAATGCTGCAAATGAAGCTTTCATGGAAATATCTAAATAATAATTATTTTGATATTATTTATCTAATAAGACGGTGCTTAGGATGAAATCAGGAAAAAAAATAGCTATAACTGTATTATCTGGAGGATTGGATTCAACAGTTGCAACAGCAACTTTTAAAGAGGATTATCAAATTCATGCCTTAACTTTCGACTATGGCCAGAGAAGTGCTGAAATGGAAATAAAATCGGCACATGCGGTATGTAAAGAACTTGGTGCAGATCATACAATTATAAAACTTCCTTGGCTATCAGAACTGGGAAGATCTGCCCTCACATCGAATAATGATGTACCAGAACCTGGAATAAAAGAACTAGATGACATGGAAAGTTCTATTGAAACAGCACTTAAGGTTTGGGTTCCAGGAAGAAATATTGTATTTACTGCAATTGCAAACTCTTTTGGTGAATCGATGGGAGCGGAAATTATAGTAGTGGGTTGGGATCTTGAAGAGGCTGCAACATTTCCAGATAATTCTAAAGAATTCTTAAATGCATTTAACAATGTATTAAAAGTTGGATCATTTGATAAGATAAAAATAGAAGCTCCTCTTATCGATATGAATAAAACAGACATTGTCAAACTTGGTCATGATATTGGGGCACCAATGGATCTGAGCTATTCCTGCTATAAAGGATTTGAACAGCATTGTGGTGTTTGTGAATCATGTATGCGTCGAATTAGGGCTTTCGATAGTGCTAAAATTGAAGATAAAACAGTATACTTGTAAATTAAAAAGGGAAATTCATATTCGTGTAACTGGATTCAAAATCAAATGATATGCTGTTAGAATGAGTTTGTATTCTCGGTAATCAAAAATTAATATTTTTTTGGATCAAATATTTCCATTGAACTGATTAAAATTGAATAAAAAAATTATAACTTTTTAAATTGTTTTGAGTATTTTATTGACCTGTTCTGCTTTAGATTCCATTTCAAATAAAATTAGGCCTAACTGTGATTTTGGTTCGGTTAAAGCAGTCAAAATAGCTTTAGGTCCAGCTGGAATTAATATAATGGTCCCTTTTTCAGTTTTAACTGATATTTGGCCAACATAACCTGTATCCAATTGGCCAGAAGCAGCTTCGGCTGCACCCATTATAGTTGAACAGAGAGCTGAAAATATCCTAGCATCAACATCGGGTGGAGTTCTTGAATCGATTAAAAGTCCTTCTTTGGAAACAATACTACAGGCTTTTATTTGTCCAATCTGTAAAATGCTTGTAAGAACATCATCCAACATTTCTTTGATTGTTTTTGTCATTTATTCACCTGTTATTTAATTTAAAAATAGAAAAATGGGGTATTTGAATTATTTAATGATCATCAGGGTTTCGCCTGTACTTACAGTATCCCCTTCTTCAATGAATATCTCTTCAACAGTTCCAGAATCTGTGGCATGAATATCATTTTCCATTTTCATTGCTTCCAGTACCGCAACAATATCACCTTTATTCACTTTATCATTTTTTGCAACCTTTAACTTTAGAATCATACCCTGCATACTTGAAGTAACACCACCATCAACAGGTCCATTTGGAGCTTTTACACTTGATCCTATTTCCATGAAACCCGTTGGAACAACTTTCACGTCAAAAAGTTCCCCATCTACTTCTACATTATATTCTGTTGGAATTGATGCTGTATTTGCACTTTCAACTTCTTTTGGTTTCTCAAGTGGTTCTTCAATAACTTCTCCTCTTAAAAATTTAGGAGCTACAGCAGGATAGAGTGCATAAGTTAAGATGTCTTCATCCTTTTTTATGATCCCCATTTTTTCTCCTTCAGCACGGAATTTTTCTAGTTCTGGCTTTAGAAGGTCAGCAGGTCTTGAATCTATTACTTCGGCGTCTCCTATTATTTTCTTTGCAATTTCTTTATTTATTGGGGCTGGAGGTCTACCATAATATCCTTTAATATACTCTTTAACTTCTTTTGTAACGTTTTTGTACCTTTCACCACTAAGTACGTTCATCACAGCTTGTATACCGACTATTTGGCTGGTTGGAGTAACTAGGGGAGGATATCCTAGTTCTTCACGTACTCTGGGCATTTCTTTAAGCACTTCTTCGTATCTATCGAGTGCATTCTGTTCTTTGAGTTGCGAAACAAGGTTTGAAAGCATTCCTCCAGGTATCTGATAGAGAAGTACATCGGTATCGACCTTTTCAGAGATTGGATCTATTAAGCTGCTATATTTCTTTCTTATACCCTCAAAATACTTTTTAATCTCACTTAAAAGCTTTAAATCAAGTTCTGTGGCATAGGGCGTTCCTACAAGTCCTGCTACTATACTTTCTGTCGGTGGTTGGGAAGCTCCCCATGAAAGTGGAGATATTGCTGTATCCAGTGTGTCTACTCCAGCTTCGCAGGCGGCATAATAACTCATTGGAGTCATACCACTGGTACAATGACAATGTAAGTTTATAAGGAGGTCAGTTTCGTCTTTTAGTGTTTTAACAAGTTCATAAGTATCAGTTGGAGATATAAGTCCTGCCATATCCTTAATTGATACGGAATCACATTCCAAAGCTTCTAATTCTTTAGCAAACTCCACATATTTTTCTAATGTATGGAATGGGCTAGTAGTATAACTAATTGTTCCTTGAACATGAGCTCCTTGTTCTTTTGCTACTTTTATTGAAAGTTCCATGTTCCTAACATCGTTAAGTGCATCGAATATCCTGAAAACATCGACACCATTTTCATAGGATTTTTCAACGAAGTTTCTTACTACATCATCTGGATAATGTTTATATCCAACAAGATTCTGCCCTCTAAGTAACATCTGTATTGGTGTCCTTTTAATTACATCCTTGAGTGCAATAAGACGCTCCCATGGATCTTCGTTTAGGTATCGTATACATGTATCAAAGGTTGCACCGCCCCATGCTTCCAACGAGAAAAATCCCACTTTATCCATTTTTTCGGCAATGGGCAACATATCCCTTGTTCTCATCCTTGTAGCAAGTAGAGATTGGTGTGCATCACGAAATGCAGTTTCAATGATCTTTATCCTTTTCATTTTGACCCTCACAGTAAGCTTGAATTTAGTTCAATGTCTTTATATAAATAGTCTTAACTTCCTTATATATTTCGCAATTTTACATTGAATTTTTTTTAGTATATTCTAATTAAAACTCTTCATGATGATTCGAATTCAAAAAGAATTCAAAATTATGTTAAAGTAACAAAATCCTTGAAAATTACCATAATGAGAACAATTTAGATTCATAATGATTTTTATACTTCACAAACAATAAAATCTTTATTTTCATATACTACCTTTGTAAATGGTGGTTTTAATTGGTTAACGTTTTGATAAAGGATTTTATTATAATAATACAACGGATACAATTCAGAATTGGCTTGATATCTATTTAATGTATTATAATCTGGTGGAAGTGTCAGTCGTTTATCATATACAATATAACCTATGTTATTAGTTTCAAAATATGATTTATTTGTTGTATTATTAATATTTGCAAACTCATAGTTAATTGGCATTCCTGATTCTGTGGCTATTAAAACCCCTGTATAAAGATTTGAAATAGAAATACTTTTGTTTTTATCTCCATTTGATTTAAACCAATCTGCCACTCCAACTTCGGATGGGCTAGGTGGTGCTATCTGTACAGATCCAAATATGGTATTGGCGTAGTAACTGCCAAGAGTAGGATCTGAAACATTTAAAACCCCAAATAAAATTGACAATGCAAATATACATATTAAAAATGATGATCTGAACTTTCCAGATGAAAATCTCTTATAATCCTTGAGTTTATAATAAACTTGACTAACTCCAAATCCACCTAATATTGAAAGCGGAATTACTATATAAATCAGAACTCTTGAAGATAATACGTTAATCCCAAAGTAATATGCTTTGCTCAATATGATCATTGAAATGATCCATGTAAATATGTAAACATCTTTTCTACGCCTCAATTTTATAGCAAAGAAAGCACCTATCAATGAGAATACAGTAACAAGCAAACCGAAGTTTCTAAGATATTTATCAAAACTTAAAGGCTGATCGTAGTTTAAAGAAGTGCCAAAACCTAAAACCGATGTAATTCCTTGACTAGATATGCTCTGTAGTAAAGTAGGTTTAAAAATTAGTATGGCAACAGCAGCTAAGGCCATAATTCCTAATAACGAGATTAGAAATGCTCCATAATTTTTTATTATGCCTATATTCTTGTATATCACTATTTCTGCTATGGTAAATCCAGTTATTACTATAATTAAACATAAAAGTGCGGCTTGATGTGTTCCCGCAATTATCAACATTAAAATTCCAGCAAGAAATGCATATTTGATGCTTTTTTCTTTTACAGATGCGTAATATAAGTACGCAGCCAAGGGTAAAAATATGAGGGCAAGGTTTTCAGGGACAGGGAGCATTATTCTATAGATTATGGTACTGGATATCATTAAGAATCCTGCCGATAATCCTGCTACAGTTCCATAAAATTTTTTCGTGATATATGTAACAGATAAAATCACAAAAAATGCTAAGAAAGGTTGCAGTGCCCTTGCAATACTGAAATAATCCACTCTAAATATGGTACCCAGAAATGCTATTAAAAAATGGAATAACGGAGGATATCCTATTTTTTGACCTATTGGATAGTTGAATAAGGGGTTGACCAGTACAAACCCATCTTGGGTGTAAATTTTTGCATAAAGAACATGATATATCACGTCCCAGCTCAGGGGCCAGCTGTGGTTTAACGTTGGAATCAGAGTAATTAAAAATATTGATATAGCTGGTAAAATAAGCAGCATTTTATTTTTATTGGGTTTAGGAAATTCCATTTGATCACTTAAGATTATATATCTTATATATTCCGTATGGAATATTTTTTTTTAAAATAGAAAAATAAAAATAATTTAAATTAAGTATTAATATCTTATAAATTTGTTGGGAATTGTTTATCTTTCCCTTTTTCCTGCTATAAAATCTTCAACCATTTCCTTTGCAATATCATCAGTGTACTGTTCAGGAGGATGTTTCATTGTATAAGCGGATATGGACTTTAACTGTCCACCGATTCCTCTTTCAAGAGCTAATTTACAGCATCTTATGGCATCAATTACACACCCCGCAGAGTTTGGAGAGTCTTCAACGCTTAGTCTAAGTTCTATGTTCATTGGAACATCGCCAAATGTCTTACCTTCCATTCTAAGGAAACATATTTTGTTGTCTTGTTGCCATGTAACATAGTCACTGGGACCAATGTGGATATTTTCGTCATCTAACCTTTCAGCAAGTACGGATTGCACAGCTTCTGTTTTAGACTCTTTTTTTGAGTCTAGCCTGCTGCGGCTAAGCATGTTCAGGAAGTCTGTATTACCACCAGTATTCAGTTGGTAAGTTCGTTCTAGTTTAACTCCTCTTTCTCGAAATAGATTTGCAAGAGTTCTATGGGTAATTGTAGCACCTATTTGTGCTTTTATATCGTCTCCAACTATGGGTATCCCCTTTTCTTCAAATTTAGCTGCCCATTCGGGGTTACTTACAATGAAGACTGGCATGTTGTTAATAAACGCAACACCGGCATCTAATGCACATTGTGCATAGAATTTAGTTGCATTCTCAGAACCGACTGGAAGGTAGTTTAATAAAACTTCGGCTCCGCTGTCCTTTAATATTTTTACTAATTTTGTATGATCATTTTCTTCTTTATCTGCTATTATAAAAGTGTAATCATCTTTGTGATCTGCCATGTGTGGTGCAACACCATCTAATATTTGGCCCATTACTACTTTAACATCCATTTTTGGTATTTCGCTGCAGAATACTTGGGTACAGTTAGGTTTAGCAAATATGGCTTCGCTAACATCCTTACCTACCTTTCTACGGTCAATATCAATGGCCGCTACAATTTCTATGTCAGAAGGATTATAGCCTCCTATATCCCAATGCATCAGTCCAATGGCTTCCTCTGGATTTTTACCTTTATAATAATGGATTCCTTGTATTAGTGAGCTTGCACAATTACCAATACCGATTATCGCTACTTTTATCTTCTCCAATTACAACACCTTCCAAAACACCGTTATATAACGTTAATTGTGCTATGTTAATTTATTTTAAAATCAATACATAAATCAATTCATAAACTTTTATCTCTTTAAAGAAAGTTTGCTTATTATACTATTAAATGTTTCGATCAAATCCTATTAATTCATTGAGGATTAGGAAACTGGGTATTAATGGTTTATATCCTCAAAGATTAATTAAGATCAATTATTTTTTATTTGATCTATAATATTTCTTATTCACTTGATTAATCATTAAATCTTAACAAATACAGATAATTGGTTGTAATTTATTTAAAATTTGATTGAAAGCTCATCAAACCAAAAAATCCTGACACTGTTAAAAAAATACTCCAAATAAATATTCCTATAGACATCCATAATAATAACTGATAACGTGACGCACCAAATCCGATACCCAATGCAGCCCCGAGAGGTGCTCCAAAAAGTAATGGAGACAATAATCCTAAACCTATTATACCATATTTATTCCAAATATCATGAATTCTACCTTCTTTTGATGTTCTATTTCCATAACGCCATTTAATAAACCAATTTCTTATACTGTCTCCGAGCGTTATAATCAGGAAAGCAGATAAAATTGAACCTGCTGCTGAGATGATTGCTATTAGTATAGGGTTTAAATCTAGAAAAAAACCTAGAGGAATTCCTAACCATAATTCTAATATACTGGCCCCCAAAACAGCTATAATACTTGTTATTATATCCATATTTAAGTTTCCTTTAAACAGTAGATAATTATCATTATATATAGTATACTTTAATTTAGAGGAATAGATAAGGTTTAATGTTAGGTGAAAATTTAAAATTTGAATAGTATTTCTCAGCTAATTTTTATTAATTATGTACTAGATACTTCTGTATTATGACAACAAAGTGACATATACAGCTTTGGAATTGTACTCTATCAACTTATTAATAATGGAAAAACCCTGCAAGAGACTTTGCCTTTTTATAGTAATAATCCCAATGAATGGGAACATCTTCATAAAAATGAGCCAATCAATCCCCTTCCTCATGATTTATTCCCTATTGTAAAAAAATGCTTAGAGAAAACTCCCGATCAACGCTATGAAAACTTTGATGAACTTAAAGATTCTTTAATAGAACAATATCAAAAAATAACAAAAAAATCTGTTCCATCCCCACCTATGGAAGGAGAGTTAGAAATATGGGAATTAAACAATAAAGGTATTTCCTTATTTAGATTAGGATTAAATGAGGAAGCCAAGTTAGTATTAAAAGACTCTATTAAAAAAAGTAGTAATAATCCTGTGGCTTATAATAATTTAGGACTAATTTATGAATCTAGAGAAGAATTAGATAAAGCTAAGATCGGATATGTTGAATCGTTGCGATTTGCTCCAGATTATCCTCATGCAAATAATAATTTAGGAAACATTCTTTTGAATGAAGGAAATTGTGATGATGCTATAAAACATTTTAAAAAAGCAATTAGGTCAGATAACAGTTATTACACTGCATATTTCAATTTAGCGAATACTTACTACAGATGTGGAAAACCCCTTATTTTTGCAATTAAGAAATATTTTGATGCTTTAAATATAAATCCTAATTATGCGGAAGCATATGGAAACTTGGGAGTTGTTGCTTTTGATTTAAAATGGTTTGGATGCTCAGAAAAAGCTTATAATAACGCTATTAAGATTAAACCAGATTATGAAGAGTGTTATTATAATTTGGGCAATTTATATCGTAAAAATAATCAACGAACTCTGGCCATTGAAGCTTATAGAAAATTTATTCATTATGCTGGACCTAATTTAGCTAAAGAAGTAGAGAATGCCAAAACAATTATTTCTAAACTATCTAATCCTATTTAATCTGTTGCCCTTAAATTGAGATTTTTAATATTTTATTTTTTATTTTAAATATTATATTCAAATTCTATCCTATACTCCCAAAACTTCTCCTACGCTTAAATAAAGGTAATTTGGCCCTCTTAATGTTGCTACCTTTAAACGGAAAACATAGTGTTGGACTTTACTCGATTATATCCATTAACATTCTTCCATATAAGTAATCGTTGCCAGTAACGTGCAATCCTAAGCATTTCCGGTATACACGGACTATACAATTTATTAGGTCTTTATACAATTCTGATATATTAGAAAGCGTTATATAATTTATTATGGATTTTCAAACTATATATCACGTTATTGTAACCAATTTGGTCAATATATTTAATATTAAAAATTGTGAATTCCATGAGGATGAAACTCGTAAACCTAGTAATGACTATAAAGGAAAATATTTTTCCAAAAAATATTTTGTTATAATACAACTAAATACGAAGGGTTTTTAAATAAAAACAAGGATTTTGTGACCTTTTTCACCATCAACTGATTTAGAATTCCATAAAAACAAATAGGGTTATTAACATACAATATGATTGGTTATTCATAATGGCAGATGTTAAAATTCTATTAGTAGAAGATGAAAGCATAGAAGCCTTGGATATTAAGCGAACCTTAGAATCCTTTGGTTATAAAGTTCCATATGTCGCTTCCAGTGGCGAAGAAGCTGTAAAGAAATCTTTAGCCATTATGCCCGATCTTATTTTGATGGATATAGTTCTCAAAGGAGAAATTGATGGTATTGAAACTGTTAATAAGATTAAAGACTTAAATATTCCTATTATTTATTTAACTGCTCATTCTGAAGAGTCCACAATTGAAAGAGCCAAACTCACAGAACCCTATGGCTATATAATCAAACCATACGACCGCACAGAACTTAAATATGCCATAGAACTCGCAATCTACAAAAACCAGATGGAAAAAGAATTAAAAGAAAGTGAAAAAAAGTTCCGAACCATTGCAGAAAATGCAATTGATGCAATCCTCATAGCAGTGGAAAAAGGGAAACATGTTTATGTAAATCCTAAAGCTGTTGAACTAACTGGTTACAGTAAAGAAGAACTACTAAATACCCAAATTGAAGATATTGCACATCCCGACGAAATAATTAATTTAAAGGAAAGATACGACCAACGGATAGCTGGAAAAAATGTACCCGCAACATATGAAACTCGCATATTACGAAAAGATAATCAAATTGTTCCAATTGAAATTTCCGCTGCAAAAACCACTTGGAAAGATCAACCAGCAGTAATGGTACAAGTACGTGACATCACTAAGCGTAAAAAAGCAGAACTTTCCCTTAAAAAAAGTGCAGAACGATTCCGTGCTGTAGCAGAATCCGCTATAGATGGCATAGTAACCACAGATGAAAATGGAAAAATAATCTTTTTCAACAATAGCCTAACCAAAATCTTCGGCTACACAAAAGAAGAAATAACAGGTAAACCATTAACCATCCTCATGCCTACCCGGTACCAAAAAAACTACCTAATAGCACTCCAAAATTTCAAGGAAAGTGGTAAACATAGAATTATCGGTAAAACAGTGACTACAATAGGATTAAAAAAAGACAAATCTGAATTTCCATTTGAAATGTCACTGTCCACCTGGAAATCAGAGCAAAAAACATACTTCACATCGATCATAAGAGACCTATCCGAACGCAAAAAGGCTGAAAAAGAACTTTTTGAGAGTGAAGGACTTTTACGTGGTCTTTTTGATAATATGCCTAGTGGAATGTCAGTTTATCAAGTACAAAATGATGGAACTGATGGTAGTGATTACATTATTAAAGAATTTAATGTTGCCAGCCAGAAAATTGAAGGCATGAAGAGAGAAGATATTATCGGTAAAAGTCTCAAGGATATTAGACCTAAAATAGATGAATATGGCTTAATTCCTATTTTTAAAAAGGTCTGGGAGACTGGAGAACCCATTCATTATCCTTCAAAAATCTATGTTGATGAGGAATATACAAACTGGTATGAAAACTATGTTTTCAAGACCCCTTCTGGCGAAGTAGTGGCCATATACAATGATGTTACTGAGCAAGAAAAAGCAAAAGAAGTTCTTAAGGAGAGTGAAGAGAAATTTAGAACTGTTGCTGATTATAATTATGATTGGGAGTATTGGATTAGTCCTGATGGCGATTTACTTTATGTATCACCAAGTTGTGAGCGCATGACCGGATATCTTCCCGATGAATTCATAAAAGAACCCCCTTTACTGGAAAAAATAATCCACCCCCATGATATTGAAATTAGGGAACATCTTCAGAATGAATTTAAGGGTCAGAAAAGGCATGATGTAATTGAATATCGAATTATAACCAAACAGGGAAAGGAAAGGTGGATTGCTCACGGGTGCCAACCTGTTTATAACAACGAAGGAGAATTTATAGGTAGAAGAGCCAGTAATAGAGACATCACAAAACGTAAAAAGTCTGAATTAAAGTTAAAAGAAAGTGAAGAGCAGATCAATGCCATTTTTAATACTGTTTATTCGGGTATAATCATGGTAAATACTGAGGGTTTTATTAATTTTGCAAATCAATACATGACGGAAATGTTTGGTTTCAAACTTCAAGAACTAATAGGAATGCCTTATTTTGATCTAATAGCGAATAAAGAAAGAACAGCAGCAGAAACGAACCTGGTCAATCTGATTAAAGGGGAGATAGATCATACTTTCGTTGAGCGTCAATATCAGCGAAATGATGGTTCAGTTTTCTGGGGCAATTTATCCGGAACCCGAATACTAAACGAAGACAGCTCATTAAAGGGCCTTATCGGAGTTATTACGGATATAACTGATCATAAGATGGATGCTGATGCTTTAAAAGAGTCTTTAAATGAGAAAGATACACTTCTTAGGGAAATCCATCATCGGGTTAAGAACAACATGCAGATTATATCCAGTTTGCTGAATTTGCAGATGCATCATGAGGATTTGGATGAAACAGTAAATGTATTAAAGGAGAGCCAGGGCAGAGTGAAAAGCATGGCCATGATCCACGAGAAACTATACCAATCACCCAATTTTACAGACATCAATTTCAAAGATTACATCGATAAACTTATCTTTGACATTTTCTATTCTTATGGAATCAAAATAGGTACCATTGAATCAGTGTTAGATATTGAAGATATTAATTTAAACATTGAAACTGCTATACCTCTAGGACTTATTGTCAATGAACTGGTGACTAACAGTGTTAAGTACGCCTTTCCAAAAGGGGAAGGAATTATAACTATCCATCTCAAATCTCTCCAAGATAAAATAGAACTTACAATTGCCGATAATGGAATTGGACTACCAAAAGACATTGATATCGATAACACAGAAACACTTGGTCTCCAGCTGGTAAAAAGTTTGGTTAATCAAATAGGGGGCAAGATCGAACTTGATCAAACCCACGGAACAGAATTCAAAATAATCTTTAAAGAGGTGGAGTATAATGAAAGGATTTAAGGTTGGTAGAGATAAATGGTGGGTGGCTCTGATTTGATTGAACGGTTTAGGTATTTTCCTGAATTATCCAGTATTTTAATAGTAGTGGCTGGCTTGCTGGTTCTTTTGGGTTGGGCTTTTTGATATTTCCATTCTGAAAAGCCCAGGCATAGGGTTTTCCACAATAAAAACTAATTCCGCGGTGGCTTTGATTTTCTTCGGGGTTTCGCTGTGGTTATTGCAAACCAATAGAACCAATGGAAGTATGCGAAGCATAGCTCAGATAAATGCTATTATAGCATAATTTTACTTTCTCTTTGTATTCTCCTTGGAGTATTTCTCCTAGAAATGATTCACTAGAACCTGCATGATACGGAAATGCTGTATCTATAAAATTCACTCCATGATCAATTGAATAGTAGATCTGTTTTTTAGCTTCTTCTTTATTGATCATACCATTCTTGGTTGGTAATCTCATGGCACCGAATCCGAGTGCGGAAAGTTCATCTCCATTATTAGTTTTTCTCATTTGCATATTTCTCACCTTGAATTTATGCGTATTTAAATATATTTAATTCATTGATTAAATTTAGAACACATCATCTCTTAATTCATTATTTGAACCGTGTTAATTGATTAATACATCTTTTTTGACACTGTCTTCGGTCATTTTGTTTACATTTTCAAATTCCATATATCCAATAAATTTACCATCGACCATGTCATCTTTAAACTTTTCAATAGTTCTTCTTGGTCCTTCACCATGTGTTAAAAAGAAGACTAATTCATTATTATAGGTAATCAGTTGTTTTTAGGAATTGCTCTATTGATGGAGTATATGTGTAAAACCAACATGGAGAACCTATATAAATTCGATTATAAGATGACATATCAATTTTCTCTAATTCTGTTTTAAATTGTTTATGTTGTATTATTTGTTTAACAATTGTGATTGCAACTGATAGTTTTCCCGGATTAGAATTATCATTATTATTTATTTTTAATAGGTCGCATTTAAGTTCGGATGCAATTATTTTTGCAACTTTTTCTGTGTTTCCTGTGGCTGAGTGATATATTATTAGTTCTTTTTTTAACATGGAATACCTCGATTTATCATATTTTAAATTTACAATAATTGAATGACTATTCACTCACTTATTAGAAATATACGCTGATACTTCATATACTTTATTAAGATTGAACAAATATTTAAAAAATTTTTGATCAGCACATTAAACTCATACTCCTTTTGGAGAATATTAAAGATGATGAAAACTAATAGTTATATAAGGATTAAAAGGTGTTGAAATGGTAAAATTTGATTTTAAAAAGGAAAAAAAGAATTTATATTACCCTTCAGATAAAAAAGTGTCAGTAGTTGATGTACCTAGGATGAACTTTTTGATGGTGGATGGAAAGGGTGATCCAAATACGTCCCAAGAGTATAATAATGCAATGGAAGCTTTGTTTCCTGTATCATTCAAGACCAAATTTTTATCAAAAAAAGAAAATAATCAGGATTATGTTGTAATGCCCCTCGAAGGTCTCTGGGGGGTTGATGATATGCGCGAATTCAATATAGAAGATAAAGGGTCATGGAACTGGACTGCTATGATAATGCAACCAGAATTCATTACAGAAAATTTGATAAAAAACGCAATAGAAGATGTGGAAGATAAAAAAAACCCAGTTTCACTATCCAAAGTAAGGTTTGAAAAATTTAGTGAAAGATTATCGGCCCAGATAATGCATATCGGACCTTATGGGGCTGCTGAAGTACCAACAGTTGAAAAATTACACGAGTTTATTGAAAAAAGTGGATACAAAATACACGATAAGCACCATGAAATATACATTAGTGACGTTCGTAGAACACGACCAGAATTGCTTAAAACCGTTATCAGACAACCAATAGAACAGAAATAGATATTTAGATTTACTAAAGAATCTAAATATTTAATAAATAATTGGTGAAAAAAATGTACAGAGGAATATAATAATAAGTTATGGATTAGTTATGTGGTTCATACCTTTTTTAATGTCCTTGGTATGAGGAAATGATTAAAATAATAATTTTTTTCATGAAATTATATCGCCTTTAAATGTTTAAGGACATTATTCGAGTTTTTAAAGGTAGAGGATATACAATGAAATTTAATTATATAATAACACAACTTATTAACCTCTCTAATCCTGAAGATATAGAAGGAATGGCAAGATTTGGTATTCCACCACAAAAGACGTATGGTGTCAGAATTCCAGAATTAAGAAAGATAGCAAAGAAAGCGGGTAAAAATCACTGTCTTGCAAAGGAACTCTGGGAAGCTGACAATAGAGAAACTAAAATATTAGCTTGCATGATCGAAGATTCAGATTTAGTTACAGAAGAACAAATGGATAAATGGGTATCAAAATTTGATAACTGGGAGATTTGTGACCAGTGTTGCATGAACTTGTTTCGTAAAACCCCATTTGTATATAAAAAGATTTTTGAATGGAGCACTCGTGAAGAAGAATTTGTTAAAAGAGCAGTTTTTACTTTAATCGCTGTTCAAGCAGTCCATGATAAAAAAGCCCAAGATATTAAATTCGAACAATTTTTCCCCATTATAATAAATGAATCTATTGATAATCGTCATTATGTTAAAAAAGCAGTGAACTGGGCATTAATACATATTGGGAAGAGAAACATAGAATTAAATAAAAAAGCAATCACAATTGCTGAGAAAATTTATAATATTGATTCAAAAAGTGCAAGATGGATTGCAACAGATGCACTTAGAGAATTAAAAAGCGAAAAAGTCCAAATGAGGTTAAATAAATCTTTATAATTTCGTATAACTTAAATTACTTTACAATTCTTCTGTTATGATTAATTATATATTTGTGTAATAAACAAAATTTTTAATAGCCATTAAAACTAATAATAATCAAACCAAATTGAATAAGTCATCTTAAATAAGGCATGGCTACAGTTTACTTTGAAATTTAAAGTATTCTGTATTATTTTATTTAAAAAACATATTCTAATTTTTAAGAAATTTTTTAAAAATACAGTATAGTGTGATTATGAATTTTGAAAATATGACTAAAACACAGCTTATAGAAGAATTAAAAAAAATAGAAAGGGATAAGTTTCACAATACAAATCTTGAGTGGGAACAGATATTCGATTCATTAAACAATTTTATTATTATAGATAAAAATCATCGCGTACTCCAGATTAGCAAGGCCCTGTCTAAACATTTAAATTTAAATACTGATGATTTATGGGATGTTTTTTGTTTTGAGTTGAGTCATGGCACAAGTAGACCTCCTAATTTTCGACTAGATAGAAAAGTAATTGAGGAAATGAATCCACATAACGGAGAACTTCATATTAAATGTTTAAACGGAGATTTTTTAGTATCAGTATCGTCAATTTTTAATAAAAATGGTAAATATACTAGTACCATCCATATAGCCCTTAATATTACTATGAAAAATAATATGGAAAAATTAAATGGTTTATTAGATTCTGTTGTAAAATATTCTGACGATGCAATTATTGGAAAAGATCTTAATGGAAATGTTACAAGTTGGAATCATGCAGCACAGAAAATGTTTGGTTATTCAAATGAGGAGATAATAGGAGAAAATATCTCTATTTTACTTCCAACAAACTTATCAGATGATTTGGTTCGTGTAATGATGAAGATCAAAATTGGAAAATCAATAAAACATTTCGATACATTAATGGTCCAAAAAAATGGAGAACAACTCGATGTTTCGTTGTATATATCTCCAATATATGATCTAAATGGGAATATAACAGGATCATCCACCATAGCGCATGAAACTACTCAAAGGAAGAAAATAGAAGAGGAACTAAAAGATAGTGAAGAGAAATATCGCGAGTTATTTAATAATGCAAATGATATGATCACATTAAATACAATTAATGATGATGGACTTCCCGGTAATTTCATAGATATAAATCAAGTTGGAATCAATAGATTGGGTTACTCACGTAACGAATTTTTAAAAATGACTCCCGCAGACATAGTTGCCGATGATAAAATATCCGAAATGCCAAAAAATGCTTTAAAACTTTCTAAAAATGGTCATGTAGAATTTGAAATAGTTCATCAAACAAAAAATGGTAAATTAATACCCGTTGAAATTAATAATCATCAATTTAAATTAAATGGAAAAAAAGTTGCACTTGCAATATCTCGGGATATTAATGGACGTAAAAAGGTAGAGAATGCATTAAAGAAGAGTGAAATGAAGTATCGAACTATCTTTGAAAATGTGCAAGATATGTTCTATCAAACCGATAACAAAGGGATTATAACCGAAATAAGTCCATCTGTAAAACGATATTCTGGATATAAACCCTCTGAATTAATTGGTAAGTCAGTTGAGACTTTATATTCCAATCCTGAAGACAGACAACTACTATTAAAAAAAATTGAAGAAAATGGTGAGGCAGTTGATTATGAAATTGTATTAAAAACCAAGGACAATAAAATTTTATATGTCTCCAGCAATGTCCATTTTCTCTACGATCCTTATAACAATGTTATAGGTGTTGAAGGATCGTTACGAGATGTTACAGAACGGAAAAATATTGAGATACAGCTCAAGAATTCCTTGGTTGAAAAGGAGATGCTACTGAAAGAGATTCATCATCGAGTCAAAAACAATCTCATGATAATATCAAGTTTATTAAATCTCCAGTCAAGTTATATTAAAGATAAAGAATCCCAAGAAATATTTAAGGAGAGTCAAAATCGTGCCAAATCAATGGCACTAATACATGAGAGATTGTACCAATCAACAGATTTGAAAAAAATTGATTTTGGAGATTATATAGAATCATTGTCCTCCGAATTATTCAACACTTATGTTAGTCAGAACAGTATTATAGAGTTAAAGATCAATGTTGAGGATATATTTCTAGATATTAACACAGCTATACCCCTAGGTTTAATTGTAAATGAACTAATAACCAACAGTTTGAAGCATGCGTTTCCCGAGGGTAGGAAGGGAGAAATTGATGTTAATTTCCATAAAAAAGATGATTACTATGAATTTGTATTAATGGATAATGGAGTGGGGGTTCCTGATACAATCGATTATAAAAACACAGAATCATTAGGAATGCAAATTATAACTAATTTAACAGAGCAAATAGACGGGAATATTGAACTTAATAATGAAAATGGGACTACTTTTAAGATATCCTTTAAAGAAACAATAATTTAATTTATTAAATAATATTTGTGAGGAGATCATGGCAGTCATTAAAATTTTAATTCTAACAAATGAATCTATCAATTTTAAGCAACAACTTGAATTATTTGGGTTTGAAGTTTGTTTATCCTCAACTTACAATGAAGTTGTTATGTTAATCAAGCCAAAGCCCGATCTTATTTGCATTGATATCACCTTGATAGAAGAATTTAAAAAAATTAAAGATGAAATAGAAATTAAAGATTTAGACATACCCTCAGATCCAAAGATGAAAATTACGAACTTATTATAAGTGACAATGGGGTGGGATTTCCTAAAGAACTTGACTTTAGAAATACTGATTCTTTAGGTTTGCAGCTAGTAACTACACTGAACAAACAGATAGATGGAGTAATCACATTAAATAGGGAAAAATGGAACTAAATTTACAATTATTTTTAAAGAACTAATTTACAAAGAAAGGACCTAAGTTTAAAGGAAAAACTACTATAAAAAAATAAAAAATAAGGCTTAATTAAACCTTTAATGGTTAAGAAGATATACGCTGTAGTTTAAATAACTTGCAATACTCACCCAGACTATATATGGTACTAAAAGTAGTCCTGCCCATTTTGATATGATTAAAAATGCTATGATGTTTGCAAGTATGGCTAACCAGAGCAGCATTACTAGGATAAAAGAGCCGAATAATGCGTGGAAACTAAAGAAAACAACTGACCAAAGTAGGTTAATAACTAGTTGTACACCGAATATTAAAATTGCAAATCGTACATCTCGCCTATGTAATCCTTCACGCCAAACAAGAAATAATGCGATTCCCATTAATAGGTATAATGTAGTCCATATTGGGCCGAATAACCAGTTTGGTGGTGACCACCATGGTTTGGATAATGAAGAGTACCATGTTGAAATTTGTGGTAATGTTACAATTGCCCCTATATAACCTATCACTAATGGAATTAATATTGAGCCTATTAACATAGGAACTTCTCTTAACCTGAATCCTTGCATCTTTTTATCACCTCTATATCTATTCAAAAATTTGTACAAATCCTATGATTAATATTAGGTTAGTATTACATTAAATTAACCCTTTATAACGGGATAACCTGCTTTTTTCCATGACATCATACTACCAAGAATGTTGGTAACATTTTTATAACCGTTCTTTTTTAGAATAGATGTTCCTATACTAGCTTTATAGCCTGTATCACAATAAACAACTATATGTTTATCTTTGGGCACATTTTCAAGTTCATCCTTCAAAAGACCAATGTATATGTTATGGGAGCCGTCAATATGCTCTTTTATCCAATCATCTTCCTTTCTAACATCTAATAAAAAAAGAGATTCTTTGCCCATATTTGGCAGTAAATCATGTACGGACCAAGTTTTAACTGTTTCAAAGTCACCAGAACATTTGAACCATACGGGGAAACCTCCTGATAAATATCCGTAAACATTATCATAACCTAACCTCACCATGTGTCGTTTGAGTTCATCTATATTATAATTGTTATCGTCTATGATTATAATGGGTTCTTCGTAATTTAAAAACCAACCAGCATAGGCAGGAAGACCATCTTTCCAGATATTAAGTGTTTTTGGTATATGGCCGCCTGCGAAGGCAGTGGGATCCCTAACATCAATGACTTGGGCATCCTTAGCCATTAAATCTTTAACTTCATGCATCCTTAAAGGTTTCAAGTAAGGAAGTTTGCATATGAGGGTAGGACCTTCTTGGTTGTTTTTTTCCATTTTTTTAAAGTAAGGTGGAGTGTAAAGCATCTCATTAACCTTAGCTTCAATAAATTCGTGTTTATCTTTTTTAAGAATGGGGTTAGTTTTTTTCTCATACCCCACAGTTGACAGTTCTTGTTCACGTATTTCAGCCCCACATATAGATCCAGAACCATGTGCTGGACACACAATAACGTTATCTCCAAGAGTTAATATCTTTTTAAATAAACTCAAATACATTTTTTCGGCATTTTTTCTCTTATTTGTTTCACCGTTAAGATCACATCTTCCAATTTCTCCAGTAAAGAGGCTNNGTTTCTATAATCTCTAAAACTAAAGAGCCAACCTGAAATTTGTCTCCCTCACTTACATAATTACCGTATGCAAATTTGATACCTTTTCCATGGAATATATCTGCCCCAACTATCTCTTTAAGCTCGAGGGATCCTATGGTGTAGTCTTCATTTCGATGTGTTTCGAATATGTAATTTATCTCCATGTTATTTTGTTCTGCGATTTCTATGTAAATATCGCAATCTCTTCGGGGATCTATTACTGCTGCTGTACCATTGGAACCTATAAAATATGATTTATGGGCTATTCCTGTAGATTTCACAATTTCAAATATCACAAATTATCACCTTTGTTCAGTTTGTAAACCTAGATGTACCTTTTTCAAATGTTAGAATTATTTGAATCTGTTAATTCTATTTGAATACAATTTAATGATTTTTCTTTGTAAGCAATTTGTATATACTATTATATTAGTTCTAAATCAAAAATAATTTATGCTCGTTTAATCAAAAAAATGAATGTTTAATGAAAAAAACTTAATTTGAAGGTGCCATTATGGACTATATAATTGAAACTCATGATATAAGCAAGGTATATGGAGATTTTACTGCAGTCGATTCAATTAATCTTAAAGTTCCAAGAAACAGCATTTATGGGGTTTTAGGTCCAAACGGCGCGGGTAAAACTACTTTGATTTCTATGTTATGTACAATTCTTCATCCAACTTCTGGGAGTGCCACAGTTAATGGATACGATGTTATGAAAGATTCTAAAGAAGTAAGAAAATCAATAGGTGTTGTTTTTCAGTCAAGAGCTCTGGATGATATTTTAACAGGCCGAGAGCATTTGGAAATGCACGCAGCATTATATGGTGTTCCTAACAGCTTAAGAAAACAAAGAATAGAAGAAGTTCTAGATCTTATTGCATTAGGAGAAAAAGCAGACGAATTCACCAAGACTTATTCTGGAGGCATGAAACGTAGACTGGAAATTGGAAGGGGTTTGATTCACCATCCTAAGGTCCTTTTCCTTGACGAACCAACATTAGGATTAGACCCTCAGACTAGGGAAAGTATATGGGAATATATACAGAAATTAAATCAACAAGAGGATATAACGGTTTTGATGTCGACTCATTATATGGAAGAAGCTGATAAACTATGTGATGAAATTGCAATTATAAACAAGGGACATATCATCAAATCTGATTCTCCAAAAAATCTTAAACATGAATTAAAGGCTGATATAATAACAATGAAGGTTGATGATAAGGAAAAATTCTTAAATGAAGTTAAAAAACTGGATTTCATAAAGAACATTATGGTTGTTGATTCGGATATCAAGATGATGGTGGAAGGTGGAGAGAACTTAGTTGCTACATTAGTTAATTTTGCAAATAAAAACAACATCATGGTAAAATCTATTGAACTTGTTCACCCTAACCTAGAGGATGTTTTCATAAATTATACTGGAAAACGTATTGTTGAGGGGGCATAATAATGTCTGAGTGGGAAGGAATTTATACAATATGGTTTAGGGAGGCTTTAAGATATATTAGGTACCGATCTCGTATTTTATCATCAATTGTTACTCCTTTACTATGGCTTTTAATTTTTGGTACGGGTTTAGGGTCTGCTATTAGATTCGCTGGTATCGCTGGGAGTTATAAAGCCTTCATATTTCCAGGGATAATTGGTCAGACTATACTTTTTACATCCATATTTTCGGGTGTTTCAGTTATTATGGATAGGCAGTATGGTTTTCTTAAGGAGATTATGGTAGCGCCTGTTAGTCGTCCATCAATTGTCTTTGGTAAAGCATTGGGTATAGGTACTGCTTCGATAATTCAGGGTGTCATTTTACTTTTGCTATCATTTGTTGTTGGTGTACAGATGACTCCAGTAATTTTTATTGCATCGTTCCTTCTAATGATACCCATTTCAGTTGGACTGGCCGGTGTTGGACTTTTAATTGCAACCTTTACAGATAGTATGGAAGGTTTCAACCTCATAATGAGTTTCATAGTCCTACCAATGTTTCTTTTGAGTGGAGCTCTGTTTCCAGTCACTGGACTTCCATCGTTCCTTCAAGTAGCAGTGTATCTAGATCCACTCACATATGGTGTAGATGCACTTAGACAGGTAATTATCGGTCAGGGTGCACTTCCATTATATGAGAGTACGTTTGTGGTAGTTGGTTTTGCAGTATTCACCATTGTATTGGCTGCTATACTGTTCAGTAAAAAAGAACAAAATCTGATGTAACCAATTTTTATTTTTTTCAAAAAAATATTGAATGTTTTATATTAAATATTCTGATCTTATTTCTAGATCATTTAGGAGAATATCTAATATTCTTGATGTCTTATTTTTTCCTTTCGATATATCTTATAAGCAGCATAGGTAATTCCAATTATCAAAGGACCTATAAACAATCCAGGTATCCCCATTGTAATTGCACCATAAATGAATCTTAATAAAAATACTAATGGATGGACTTCTGAGTATTGTACTGAAATACGGGGTCTGATATAAAAATCAGTTGATGTTTCGATTAACCATCCAAATATAATAACCATTACTCCTTGGAATGTATTCCCGATTAGTATACTAAAAATTCCAATTGCCCCATAAACGATCCAAGGACCTATTATGGGTATGAACATAGCTACTCTACTTATTATAGCCAATAATATTACATAAGGATATCCCAGGAAGAAATACAGAATCCCTGATAGTATTCTAAGTATAACTGCAGGAATAACATTCCCTACAATAATACTTTTCAATACATCATCAGCGCTATCGAATATTTCCAGATAAAAGTTTTTATCATTATCTGGAATGACATCCTTTACGTATTGAACCACTTTGTCACCATCTTTAGCAAAATAAAAAACTGAAAATATTAATATTAAAAGTTGAGCTGCGAGTAATGGAATTGAACTTACCAACATAATTATCGAACTAGCTGTATAAGAAACAAACTGCGTAATTCCTGCTTTGATAGTTTCAGTAAAACTTTGAGAAATGCTACTTGGAAGTGCCAGATTTTGTATCGAATCGTTCAATTGCGGCATGTTCATGGTGGAATTTCCAGTTGCAGCTTGGTGGAGCGAACCGAAAAATGTTGCGTGAATGTGAAATATAACAACAAAATAATTGGGATTGCAAACAGGATCATGCCCAGAACACTGTACGTGTATCGTATTTAACAAAGGGATGAATTTTTTTAGCAATAAATCTAACATAATAAGCTAAAATAGCACCGAAAATTACAGTGGTTATGATGGGAAGTAAAATCCCCAATGAAAGCAGACTTAAGATTATTATTAATGGAATTATGGTTGAAAATGCTTATTTTTTTAAGATTAGGAATCATTTTTCACCTACAATATTTAAATTTTGGTTAATCATGATTTCATATTAATAATATTTATGAATATCCATTTAGAGACCTATTTTATTGATTATTCTGTATAAGAAGTGAAATATAGAAATTTTTAACCATTTATTAATCAAATCCTCAATATTTTGGAATTATTTATTTTTTTCCTAATTGTTTATATTGGATAAAAAAAATTACTATAACATGAAATATTTATTGGAATTATGGTGAACAAATGTTGTTGGAAGAGCTACACAAAAGAGAGTACATTGATACTATTTTTAAACAGTACGAAGAATTAACTAAAAACCAACCTGAACTTACATCTGAAATATTTATATTTGAGAGGATGGTTTCAAAGAGGGTTAAAAAGATATTAAAAAAATCTGGCCAGTTGGATGATGTGGAACGAAAGGATATGAAAGAAGTTATCCACTTTTCTTCCATTGCATTCACCGAAGGATCGCTTGTAGCTGCATTACGCTTAGATTACTGTAATAGATGCGGATGGTGCTGTGAAAACTGTTCACCAATATACATAACAAAAAAGGAATATGAAGAATATGAAAATTCTGATAAGGTTATGATAGCGGAAATCAAACAGTTTGAAGATGGTTATAAATTTGCAGAAGACCGTCCTTGTGAACATTTTATTAGAAAAACAAAAAAGTGTGATATATATAATGAACGGCCCGGTGTATGCAAAGTATTTCCCATATTAATAAAAAACGAAAGTCAATACCTATTTAGACCGAATCAGTACTGCAAATATGCTGTTGAATTTGTGGTACAAAAGGCTATTACCGAGATAACTACATGCTTAAAAATTAGAGAAGATCCTGATTTTCTTAAAAATCTCGAGAAACTTATGGATAAACAAATTCCTGCAAAAGAGGATAATTTAGAGGATAGGGTAAAAAAATGGAATAAAATTGCAGATGATCTTGATGGAAGTTTGGATTAATTTATTCCTTTTTTTTGATTAGAATTTAATATCTATTTTTATATATCAGTTCTTTAAATTTAATCCTAAATTCTGTGCCATTTTCTCCATTATATTGTAGGTTACCTTCAAGCTGGTCTGTTAACGTTTTCACTAACTGTAATCCTAATTTTTGGGAATTTTCAAAGTCTATGTCGTCTGGTAGACCGATTCCATTATCTCCAATTATGAGTATAAGAGATCCATCTTCATAACGTAGTTGGATATAAATTTTTCCAGTTTTTTCCCCTGGAAATGCAAATTTTATTGAGTTAGTTACCAGTTCGTTAATAATAAGTCCACATGGGACTGCAGTATCCATATTTAAGATAATATCTTTTTCTACATCTATATCGACTATTATATTGGTTGTTGAATAATATGAGAGTAAATAACTTACTAAACTTTGTATATATTCTTTGAAATTGATACTTGCGAAATCTGCGGATTGATAAAGTTTTTCATGAATTATAGCCAGGGATTTTACACGGCTTTGGCTTTCTCTAAAAATTTCCAGATCCTGCTGATCTTTGATGCCATTGGACTGGAGATTAATTAAGCTTAAAATGATCTGAAGGTTATTTTTAACACGATGATGGAGTTCTCTAAGCAATAACTCTTTTTCGTCAAGAGAAGCTTTTATCTTATCTTTTGCTTCTTTTATTTCTACTATATTATTACCAATACATATAATTCCCATTATATTACCATTTTCATTTTTAATAACAGATCTGGATAGTAAAACAGGGATGTGCTCACCATATTTAGATTTTAAACAAGTTTCAAAATTGACAATTGTCTCAGAAGTGTTATTGGATAGTTTATTACCTGTTTCCCAAGTTTGATCTTTGAATAAATACTCCAAAGGTTTCCCAATCAGTTCTTCCTTGCTATATCCTAAAAGAGCTGTTGTGGCATTGTTGATAGTCACAATATTCTTATTGTGATCTAGCATAATTAAGAAATTTGACATGGTTGAGACTATTTGATCTGCTGCAATTGCCGCTGTCAAGGCGGGGAATCTATATTTCCATACTCCATAACTTATGAATCCTATACCAATTGTAGACATCATCATGGTCGTTTCAGGCATCCTTATTGACATGTTTGGAAGCATAACATCGCTGAACATGCTTATCAAAAGTGGTAGGTAAAGTCCAGCAATTAAATATTTTGTCTGTAACCTTTTGATGTCTTTGCTTTTTAAATAATACCAGAAACAAATCCCTCCAGCAAGAAAAGCACAGAGAACTGTCCAAAAAGACATCATATAAAAAAGTAAAGAAGTTTTTGGATATAAATATGTCCAGCCCCAGTATTCCTTTACAATACCCTCTAATAACCAATTAGTATCCACAGCTAAAATAGCAATGATCAGTGCAGGAGCATATATTAAAATATAGGTTAATTTATTTTTTAAAAGATTAGTTTTTCCAGTGAAAATAAGGGAGATATGAAGAAGAATTGCAGGTACAATTGGCCATAATCCACTGATTTTAAGCCATAAATAGGCTGTTTGAAAGTCTGATGTTTGTCTGTACTGGAACTCTGCAAATGCCAAGAAACCGACCATTATGCTAAGCACCGCTATCATGATATTAAGCTGGCTTTTAGGGTTCTTATGATATATGAAATTACCTAGAAAGAAGCATACAAAGA
This sequence comes from Methanobacterium sp., assembly GCA_003151535.1. GTDB lineage: Archaea > Methanobacteriota > Methanobacteria > Methanobacteriales > Methanobacteriaceae > Methanobacterium_B. The sequence goes on along the minus strand of PLXT01000029.1, from coordinate 24,333 downwards.
ATGCTGTTAACGAGATATATGAAAATATATTCATATTTTTTTTACTCCGGACTATGTATTAAGTTGCACACCTACAAATAAATCTTTTCCTTTAGTATTCAATCATTATTTTAATTATAAAAATAAATAGATATATAATACACATAATCAATATTAATGTCTAAAAATAAGTTATAATGTTAATATACTCTTAATTGTACGATATATTCAATATTTCTCATTAGTAACGTAGTCGGGGGGAGGGGGGCTTATGGTTCCAAACATCTATTTTAGAAGTTCTTATTATGGTTACTTTAATCTGATTTTAAAGGAAATTATTCATGGAGGATATTTAACCGCTTTAGGGGCTCCAGCACTTGTATTAACTACTTCAATTATTACAAAATCTAATATTAATCTTCCTTTACTCATTATATCCTATTTAATCCCATTAATAATTTACAGCTATGATTATATGAGTGATCTTGATAAAGATATAGAATCCAATTCTGACAGATACGAGCACCTCCATAAGAAAAAAAAATATTATCCCCTACTTATGATATTTTACATTATAGTGCTTATTGCCCTACTCATTATCTTTTCGAACTACAAACTCGTGCTGTTTATAATATTAATTACTTTAGGTGGTTTTTTATACGCAACAGTATTTAAAGGGCTAACCAAAAGAATTCCAATATTTAAAAACATCTATACTGTATTAACCTGGTCATTGGGAGGGACACTTTTCGTTCCGCTCCAGTTCTCTTTAACACTCTCACTTCCATTTATAATTGTATTCATTTTTATAAACATGAAAGGAATGATAAATGCAATTTTTTTTGATTTGAAGGATTCATTAATTGATTCTAAGGAAGGATTGAAAACACTGCCAGTTATACTAGGTAAAAAAAAAGCAATAAGATTATTGCATTTTTTAAATTTAGTTTCATTTATACCTTTAGTAATGGCAGTTATCTTAAAAATAATTCCAATGCTTTCCATTTCGTTGATTTTATTCTTTTTTTATAGTTTTTATTATCTTAGTAAAGCAGAAACATCTATTGATGATGATATATGGGTTAAACTAGGTTCTATAGCAGATTTTGAATTTATATTTTGGCCAATAGTCCTGTTGATTAGTTTACAAATATTCAATTCACATTTTGTCATTTAGAAGAATAAACATAATTTATTAATTCTATTAATTGAACACAATAATAAATAAATGGCATTTGAAAATTTTCAAAAAGGATAAAAGAAGAGTCATTCAATATAACCTTGTTCTACATTAGAATTAGTTAGTGCAGATTTAGATAAGAAATTCTATTATAAAATATCATAATTATTATAAATTTTTAATTGTAAATTGCAACTGGAGCAGTGTTAATGGTAAAGGTAATAAAATCAGCTGTTAAATGTTATAAAAAGAAGACTAAAAAGACTGTGGGCGGTAAAAAAAAGGTATACGAGTACAATCAATACTTGGTACCTTTGAAGAGATCGGATAAATTTGAATGCAGTGAAAAAGTTTTCATTATACCTCAAAAGCAGATTGGAGAATTAATGGGTGAAGATCCAACAATGGCAGAGGATTACCTCAAAAATTTAGGGGCCACAAACAGTCACATTGAGGCATATGAAAGGGAGCTTGCTGAGTTAGAATGGAAACATAATGAATTATCTAAATCTTACAAGGAACTTGTCAGCAAGAATAGTAAAACTAATAAGAAGCTCCGTCTTGAAACTGAGCGGGTCAAAATCTTAGAAAGCGATAAAGATAGGCTCATGACGAAATTGGAAGAGGTTAGTGATATCCATAAGGATCTTAAAAAGAACTATGAACTTGAAATTGAAAAGGTCAAAGTTCTTGAAGAGGAATTAAATAAAGATAAAGATATTTGGACTAGCTTAAGAAGTCGTTTAGGTAGCAAAAAGGATGGGGAAGGGTAATGATGGAAAAATCGGGATCAACTCCACATCCTACCATTAGCCAAGTAAAAATTATTGCAGATAAGAATAATTTTCCAATAAGTTGGCTTAACAAACAAGGATTCTGTGAATATGGCATATATCTCGAAAATGTCAAGGGGATCAGTGTCAAACTTACTGAATCTATGGTACAAGGCACAAAAGAACATGCAATACTTGAGTCAAATTTTAAAGTTGATGCTGAACCTGTTACATTTGATGAGATGCTTGAAACATCCAAAACTGGAGAAATACTTTCAAGAGAACTTCCTGTAATATCAAAACACCATGGGATCCGAGGATTCATTGATGAGGTATGGATGACTCCTGATGAGTTTATTATTATAGATGATAAACCTGGAACAGTTGCATACTCCTCCAGTAAAAACCAGGTTTATGGATACTGTCTAGCCTTCAATGAAATGTTACCAGAAAAAAGAAGAATTGTTGCATCCCTTCGTGAAAGAGGTACTGAAAACATTTACTGGGCGTCTTACTTTGATGAAAAGGCAGAAAAGGATATTATCAACCTTATAAACCGCATGCACAAATTATTGGATGGAGAAATCGAATTTAAGGCCACTAACAATCCTAATAAATGCCGAGGATGTAGATTTAATACTTTATGTGATAGGAAAATGAATTTTTAGGGTAATTAAACCATGTCGATACCTTTAAATATAAGCTCGGCATAAAGACTGATTACTGCAATGCAGTCTATTCTATATTAGTCCCGTGGGGTAGTGGTAATCCTGCTGGTCTTTGGAACCGGCGACGGCGGTTCGACTCCGCTCGGGACTATTTTTAAGTTTTAAGGGTAATTTCATGGAAAATATACTAGTTATAGGTGCGAATACACGGCCTATTGTATGTTCTTTAAAAAATATTGGATATAATGTTTCTTCTGCTGATTATTTTGGATGTTTTGATCTTAAAAAATGTGTAACTAATTTTAAATCTATCTTATCTCAAAAACCATATTCTACATGTGGTAATTTTTCTAAAAAATTTGATCCAGAAGTTATTCTTAATATGGCTTCTGAGATGGTAGATGATGCAGATTTTATAATATACAATTCTGGTATATCTCCCTCAGCACTTCCTAAACGAAAATTAATTGGGAACAGAGATATAAATAACGTTGAAAATAAATATAAATTATATAAACACTTAAAAAAGAGTTTCGGTAGTGGTTTCAAACTTCCAGAGACTTATTTGGTAACGGATTTAGAAGATGCACTTGAAATAGTAGATGCAAGCGAATCTGAAAAATTTCTCCTCAAACCCCTTGAAGGATCAGGGGGAGTTGGTATTCAAAACATTGATGGAATCGATCCAGATATTGATATCCATGAAGCAATTTTACAGGAGATTGTTGATGGACGTGATGTAAGCGCATCTGTACTCTCCAGTGGTGATGAAGCTATAACAATTCTCACATCAGAACAGTTAATTGGAAATAAATGGCTAGGTCAAAGTGAAAATTATGGATACTGTGGTAATATTGTTCCATATATCCAACAAAATGGCCTAAAAAATCAATTAAACAACGAACATTTTGAAGAAATTGCAGCTGATGTTGTTGTTGATTTGAAATTAATTGGTTCAAATGGAGTAGACATGATAATAAAAAATGGAGAAGTATATGTAATAGAGGTAAATCCTAGGTTACAAGGTACTTATGAACCAGCAGAGGCAGCTCTCGGTATTAACATTGGACAAGCCCATATAATGGCATGTAGAGGAGAATTAATGGAAATTCCCACCCCGAAAAATTTTGCAGCTAAGATGATAATTTTTGCAAAAAAGCGATCCATTGTAGGTAATCTCAATATGAAATGCGTAAACGATATACCGGCTCAAAATGTAATTATTGAAGAAGGAGAACCTATAGCAACTGTATTAACCTCTGATAAAATTCTTGAAGATACAGTGTATTCTGCAAAAAAGATTGTCAATGATGTTTATAGAAATTTAACACCAACTAACCCTTAGAGTCTATTATTCTATTAAAAATTTATTCAAATTATATGCAATGCTATAAGTATGAATATGATAGTTCCAATCACTATTAACATAGTTGAGATTATCATTGCACCAGTAACCAGAACAAAGAGTTTTGCACGATTATCTGGGTCTTTTACATCTTTAAATAATTCATTTAACGGATCTCGAGTCATTTTGTTTACCTCACTAGAAATATGTATTGTGTTGTGGTTGGGAGTTCCTTTCGCAGCGTCTTAATATCTTGTCTATATAAATAAGTTTCATTGCTGCATTCTTGGATGTCGAGTATCTTACAGATAACCTTATTCTCAAGTCTCCCAGATATCTTTGAACCTGCAGCATTGGAATCCATCTCTATGTATATTGGAAGTTTTAATAAATGGAGTTCTGATTCTCCTAAAATTTCTTTTATTATATTAAGCTCGTCCTTTTTAAATCTGTGTCTTATACCATCTGCACCCACTACATGGGGTTTTTCTTCTTTTAGAAGTTCATCCACGAACTTTCTTTTTCTTGGCAAGTGTCTGTTAAGGCTTAAAATTTGCTTTTTTACAAGCCTATCTCCACGGTTAAAATCTGGTATCATTATAAATTTATATTTGCATTGAATGATATATTAGTTTTAGTTGTGATACTTATAATCATATTATGAATACATTTAAATTTAATATTCGCGGGATGGTGAGAATATGGAAATAAATATTGAGCAGTGCAGACAAAATGACAAGATAAAAGATGTTATCAGTAAGAGCAGTCTCCCAATTAAGTACATTAAACTGTTGCTGAGAATTTCAGATGCCATATATATCAATGCAATCAATTACAACGTTGCTATAGATGACGGTGTTGTTAACATACTTTTAATTTCATCCAAACCTGAGAATAAAAAAGGTTCATTTAACACCATATCACTTACCAATGTTCTATACCGGATTAAAGATATGGAAAAAGAAAATAACGAAGTTAAAACCAAGTGTGTTGTTATCGATGGTATGCTCCAAGTCTTTGTAAATATAACGAGGGGATAAATTTTTATATCACATTCATAAATAATAATTAGTATTCTTTACTGTTATAAGGAGTAAACTAAATGATTAATGAAGATTATCACAAATTACTCACTGAAATCATTGATATAAATGTTGAAGTGACGTCCATAGCAGATTCAAGACGATTAATATTGGAATTAAATGAGAGGGAATCTATTTTATTAAAACTTAAAGAGAATATTTTAAGGGATATACGTATGGCTGAATCAAATTTTCTCAAAGACAAGGCTGCTGTAAGGAAAAAATATTCAATGAACCAAAAATCAGGATTTACAGATATAATAAGAGGACGTTCAAAAAATAAACTTATAAGGGAACTTAAACAACTGGATTCCTCTTCAAAAACAAATATTGAAGATTTAAAAGAGCTTAGATACATGATTGATGATCTAATTGTACAGTTTGAAAACTTGAAAGATCCTGTTAATAAATCAATGAGAAACAGGTTTGGCAACTAAGTAAATCAGATTTTTTTTAATTTATTATCTAATCTTTTTATCAGATTTTATTTTTATCTTTAATTTTTAAAATAAAATAAATAATAAAAAAAGTGCTGTTGTAAAAATTAATATACAAGAAGATCAGTTTAAAATAAAAAAATAAAAAAAAGATTTTAGTATGTTAAATTGACGGGTAGGAGTATTAAAACACCTAATAAGTCATCTTTTTTTATTTCACAAGTTTCAGCTGCTGCAAATATTGCATGGTCACCTTGGCGTTTCATGCTGAGGGGTAAAGGTATTTCCTCATCAACTGTAAGTGCATGTCCATACCTGTTCGAGCCGTATCCACTCAGAAAGCTTAAATGATTGGCTGGGATTGGAATTTTTTTAATTTTAATCCGTTTAATATCTCCAGATTTAAATTCCATGTCTTCATCAGCTATAATAGCTTTCAGATTACCTGAGATGGTTCCTATTCGGAAGTCAAGATGCTTTCTTGCTTTAGATTCTGCCAGATCTCTTCTGACAGTATCTAGTCTTGTGGTGATCCTCATAGTCAATTATTCCATCTCCATAGTTTTTTTGATCATTTTCAACCTTACGAAGTTTTCCCTTTCCATTTCTTCAAGCCGCATCTCGATATATTTAACTGTATTTTCGAGTTTTGGGATGATTATATGTTCTAATGCATTAACCCTTCTTTTGGTTGACTCTATCTCGATTGCAAGAAGCATTATTGTTTTTTCAATTTCTGCAAGTTCGATTATGAGTTTTATTGATTCTTCAAATTTGCTAGCTGCTTCATCAAGCTTTACAGATGTTTCCAAAAATCCATATCCCCTTTGAACCATATTTTTCTGGCCAATTTCTGACTCGATCAATGGAACAACAACGCCCATAACACTTCGTGATTCAATTTCAACGTTAACAGATTCTTTGACTGACATTGCAGATTTTGTAACTGCCAAGTCACCCATTACCATCTGTGCATCACTAAGATCTTTGTATGCTTCTTGGAGTGTAGCTTCTACACCTTCCCTTGAGCCTTTCACACGTTCTAATATGTTGAAAAACTCCATAATAAGGGCATTACGTTTCTCTTTAAGGAGACTGTGACCCTTTACAGCAAGTTTTTCCCTATCTTTCAGTTTTAGGAGTTCCATCCTTGTTGGATTTATTCCTTCTATCATTTCCTGCGCCATTTTATCCCTCTTGTCCTTAAAAACTTATAAAAAATTTAAATAGATTTTAAGGGGGTTATTTGTATGCTGGGTGATATTTTGGAATGTGCTCTGCCCTAACACGTTTTAATTCTGCTTCTGGTAAGAGGCTTAATAACTCCCAACCTAAATCGAGTGTTTCTTGAATGGATCTATCTTCATCACCAGACTGTGTTATGAATTTCTTCTCAAACGCTTCAGCAAAATTCAAGAATTTTCTGTCACGTTCTGTAAGTGCTTCTTCACCAACAACAGCCATAAGATCCCTTAAGTCTCGTCCTTCAGCATACGCTGAGTAAAGTTGGTCTGAAACACCACTGTGATCTTCCCTAGTCTGTCCTTCACCAATTCCTCCACTCATCAATCTTGAAAGTGATGGTAAAACATCTACTGGTGGGTATATACCTTTCCTGTTAAGATCTCTGCTTAAAACAATCTGACCCTCTGTTATGTATCCAGTAAGATCTGGAATTGGATGGGTAATATCATCTTGAGGCATAACAAGTATAGGCATCTGGGTAATTGAACCCTCTTTACCGGTGATCCTTCCAGCACGTTCGTACATTGTAGCTAAATCAGTGTACATGTAACCTGGGTAACCTCTTCTTCCCGGAACTTCGTCCCTTGCAGCTGAAATTTCACGAAGTGCCTCACAATAATTGGTAAGATCGGTTAATATAACCAACACGTGCATGTTCAGTTCAAATGCAAAGTATTCAGCTGTTGTAAGTGCCATCTTAGGTGTAATAATCCTTTCAATTGCTGGATCGTCGGCAAGGTTCATGAATACTGTAACCCTTTCAAGTGCACCTGTCCTTTCGAAATCCCTCATGAAGTAGTTTGCTTCTTCGTGGGTAATTCCCATAGCAGCAAAAACAACTGCAAACTCGGTTTCTTCTCCTACAACCTTTGCCTGCCTTGCAATCTGAGCTGCAAGTTCGTTGTGTGGAAGTCCCGACCCAGTAAATATAGGTAGTTTCTGACCACGTACCAATGTGTTCATACCATCAATTGTGGATATACCAGTTTCAATGAACTCTGCAGGAAATTCCCTAGCAGAAGGGTTCATTGGGTTACCACTGATATCTAATTCTTTATCAGGGATGATCTCAGGACCACCATCAATTGGTATACCTGTACCATTGAATACTCTTCCTAGCATGTCTGGTGCAACACCAAGTTTTGCTGTCTGACCTGTGAACCTTACTTTAGTTGTTGATGTGTTAAGGTCACTTGTACCCTCGAATACTTGCACGACAGCGAGGTCTCCTTTGACCTCAAGAACTTGCCCTCTCCTACTATCTCCTGCAGGTGTTTCGATCTCAACGATTTCGTTGTAGGCCACTCCCTCTACACCTTCAACAATCATTAGAGGACCGGAAACTTCGGAAACAGTTGTATATTCCCTTGTTTTGATATCTATCTTCATCTTCATACCTCACTGCATTGTTTAATTATATCTGCCTGAATTTCCTTTACCTTTACATCAAATTCAGATTCCGGTAGATATTTCATCCTTCCTATATCATCCTTAACAGGGATGGTAATAATGTCTGCGGATGCGGCTCCACGATCGAGTGCTGCTTCAGCATTTTCATGGTAACTGATTATGGTTTTAAGCATTTCATACTGTTTTTTAGGTGCACAGTATGTATCTACTTCATGATATGCATTCTGCTGAAGGAAGTCTTCTCTTATCATACGAGTTGTTTCAAGAGTGATTCTTTCACGGTCTGGAAGTGCGTCTGGACCAACAAGCTGTACAATTTCTTGTAGCTCGGATTCTTTTTGAAGAAGTGCCATTGCTTTGTCCCTTGTATCTCTCCAGTCGCTACCAGTATTATTTTTCCACCAATCTTCTACACTGTCCACATATAATGAATAACTTTGTAACCAGTCTATTGAAGGGAAATGACGTTTATCAGCAAGTGATGAATCTAGCGCCCAGAAAACCTTGGAAATACGTAGAGTGTTCTGTGTAACAGGTTCTGACAGATCTCCACCAGGTGGTGATACTGCTCCAACTACTGTAACTGATGATGTTTTATCTTCTGTACCTATAGTTGTTATCCTTCCAGCTCTTTCGTAAAATTGTGCTAGTCTTGATGCTAAGTAAGCAGGATATCCTTCTTCACCAGGCATTTCTTCTAGTCTTCCAGAGATCTCCCTCATAGCTTCTGCCCATCGTGATGTTGAATCTGCCATAAGTGCTACATCGTATCCCATATCACGGAAATATTCTGCGATAGTTATACCTGTGTAAACACAAGCTTCCCTTGCAGCCACTGGCATATTTGAAGTGTTTGCAATAAGAACTGTTCTGTCCATCAGAGGTTTACCAGTCTTTGGGTCTTCAAGTTTTGGAAACTCTTTTAGAACTTCTGTCATTTCGTTTCCACGTTCTCCACAACCTACATAAACAATTATGTCGGCGTCAGCCCATTTTGCAAGTTGTTGTTGGGTAACTGTTTTTCCTGATCCGAATGGTCCAGGCATAGCAGATGTTCCACCCTTAGCAACAGGGAAAAATGTATCTTGTGCTCTTTGTCCAGTTACAAGTGGTATATCTGGGTCTAATTTTTGTTTGTATGGTCTTCCAACTCTTACAGGCCATTTTTGCATCATAGGTACTTTTATAATACCCTTAGAAGTTTCAACTTCTGCTATTTCTTCTTCTACTGTGTATTCGCCCTTTGATGCAACACTTATAAGTTTACCTTCTACACTTGGTGGTATCATTATTTTCTGGAGAATTGCTGAAGTTTCCTGTACTTCCCCTATTACATCTCCACCTTTAACTTCTGAGCCAGCAGTAAGTATAGGATTAAACGTCCATTTCTTCTCTTTATCAAGGGAAGGTACACTCACTCCCCTCTGAAGGTAGTCCCCTGTTAAAAATTTGATCTTTTCAAGAGGTCTTTGAATTCCATCAAATATAGATCCAATTATACCTGGACCGAGTTCGACTGATAATGGGCCTCCAGTACTTTCAATTGGTTCACCNNATAACTGGACCTGCTATTTTTATTATATTTCCTGTAATCATTTTACCATCTCAACCCCAATTACTCTCTTAATAAGCTCGCTCATAGGATCCGATTCCCTTTTAATCGAGCCTGATTTGTCTGGTATTTCAATCACCATAGGTAATGCGCGTTCATTTGTTAATTTATTGATAGTTTCTCTAAATTCGATCCCAATTTTTTCAGTTGTTATAATCACTGAAAAATCCTTATTTATTAGATCTTCAAGAACTTTTCCGGCTTCTTCCATGTTTTTAACAGGGTATCCTTCCTTTATACCTCCAAGTCTAAAACCTATGACTGTATCTTCGTCAGCCATAACAGCTACATTTGATTTCATATCAACATCTCCTTTATCATGGCTGTGGAGTATCCTTCTTCCCTCTTACCGCGAACAATGATCTTCAAGTTCCTGATTTCCTTTTCTTTTTTATTTAAAAAGCCTATCATAGGTCCTATTCCAAACTGATTCTTCAAAGATATTGTTTTACCAGTTTTAAAAACATGACTGTCGAGTGCTATTTCAAAACTTGACATTGAACGAGTTTCAGAATATTCTGTCATTGCATCTGAAAGCATTGGAGCATAAGTTGTACCTTCTAGGCCACTTACAACACCTGCAACATCTTCAGCTTCCATAAGTTCCTTTAATTTCCATTCTCTGATTTGATATCCATCTGAAATCATGTAGAATTCGATGTCATCATATTTCAGGTCATCGGCTTTGGCCCGTAAAATTATTTTGATGTTTGCAACATCTACCATTGTTCCAACGTAGTTGTGAAGCAAAAGGGTGTTGTCATCTTCGGGAGTTGCTGAAGATCTTAAAAGGTTTTCAAGTAAATAATTGTCCAAAGCTGATTCTAAGGGTAACAATAAACCTGTTTCATTGTATAATGGTATTGCATCCTCTAATATCTTAGGATATTCAGTTCCTTCCAGACCGTTCAGAACTTCTGTTACAGTCTCAGCTTCAACAAGGGTATCAATTTTATCGCTTAATACTCCAAATGGAACTAACATATTTAATGTTTCATCTAAATTTAAACCAGCTTGTTTAGCAATTATGATACTTTTAATGTTTCTAATATCCCATTTTTTTAGTAAAAACTTGAAAACTTCCTTGCTGTTGTCTGGTGTAATCCTTGCNNTTAGCATAATCTGGAACACCTCGAAGGTAATTTTTTACCTCTTCGATGTTATCTGCTTCAACGATCTCTGAAAATTCTTTATCAGTGAATAATCTTCCTGATCTCGCCCTTACCCTTGCGTTTGGGTAAGTGTACGGGAACATATCTAAAACCGGTTTTATCGTTGATATAACTACTATTACTGCCACAACTGCCAATACTAGAAATAGTGCACCTATAAAAGCATCAACTGAGGGAAATCCCAGCGTAGTAATTATTGTAGTAATACTTTCTACCATCTAAATCTCCCCTATCATTTGAATAGTATACGTGCAACTTCTGATCTTAGAGATTTTTTAAATCTAAGCATTCTTGCTTCGATAGTGTTGTTAACTTCTATATCACCATTCTTGGTTTTTACAATAGTTCCACCAATGGTGTTGATGTTATTTCCCATCTCTAAATTTGTTTCTTTACCCGTTTTTGCTTTCACATCGTTTTCTATTTCGGATATGGAATCTTTTATTTTGGCTTCATCTTCTTGTTTGAGGAGTAAAATAAGATCTCCTCCACCAATTTCCAATGCAGCTTCTGTAATTATATTTTTAATAGATTCCTTGTATTCAGCTGATTCTGAAGCTGCAATTTTCACAAGTTTCTCTTCAGCTTTTTTAAACGATTCTTCAATTACCTTTTCTCTAGAATCAAGTTCCATTCTTCTGGATTTCATCTTAGCTTCAGAGATTATCTGTTGATATCTCATTGCAGATTGTTTCTTACCATCTTCTAAGATTTTTTCCTTTTCCATAAGGGTGACTTTTTCGCCCTCTTCTAAAATGGACTTGCTTTCATTTTCAGCTTCTTCTGATAGTGAATCCGCTTTAAATTTAGCATCAGACAGTATACTTGAGACTATTTTTTCTGTCCCGTTACTCATGTTATTCCTCCTAGAGTATTCCACCGAAGACTAAGAGCAATATAGCAATCAAGAAACCGTATATAGCCTGTGTCTCTGATAAAGCTGTAAATATAATACCCCTTGCAAACATATCCGAATCTTCAACAACTGCTCCTGCAGCAGATGATGCTGTGATACCCTGACCCATACCGGAACCTAAACCTGCAAATCCTACTGCAGCTCCTGCACCTATAGCTACTAAACCTGCAGTAGTTGATAATCCAGCCCCTGCACCCATTATTCCTGAGAAAACTAGAATAAGTATCGCAATCAAGAAACCGTAGATAGCTTGTGTTTCTGGTAAAGCTGTGAATATAAGTCCTCTTGCAAACATATCTTCGTCTTCTGCAACTGCACCTACACTTCCTGCTGCTGCAATTCCTTGTCCTATACCTGATCCTAAACCTGCCATACCGACTGCAACACCTGCGCCGATTGCTGCCAATGCTGTTCCTAATACTACTTCTACCATATTATTTACCTCCTATTTCAGTATGCTTTCTTTTTGTACGGAAGGCCTTGAATTTGTGACTTCCACCTATGTAAAACTGAGAGAAATACTCTACGTAATGTAAACGTAATGAATTTATAAATGCACCTAAACTCTGGAATGCACAGTTTGCTATGTGTCCTCCAACGAATATTAATGGAGCAAGCACAATTCCAATTACAGGAATTAAACTTTCACTTAATCCAGCTAATATGTTTACTGTCATGGCTATACCGCCAGTTGAAAGACACAGTGCTAATAACCTTGCATATGAAAGTACTGTTCCAAGGAATCCTGTAACATCCATCACACCGTATGGTCCGTTTAGATACATGAGCATTAAAAGGCTCAAGACAATTATAGGACCTCCAAAGATCTCAGCACTTGTAATTCCAGAAATTAAAAAAGCTGCTGCAGCTACTACAACACCTATCTCTAGTATAAACCAAACAATCTGTGTTCCAAGTGCTTCTCTAACTTCTCCACGTACAATGTTGTTGTAGGTTCCAATGAGTAGACCCATGTTGATATGTATAACACCCACTATTAAAGCCATTAATAGGATGTACTGTGGGAATACAAATGCGTTTATTGAAGCGATTGTTGTTGGGAGAGGAGTTGACATTATCCATCTCGGGAACAAATCACCAATGAAACCATTGGTTACCATACCTAGTATGAATGCCCATACACCACATGCAACGAGTATAAGACCTACATTGGCCATGAGTTTGCTGTTTCTGCCTAATCCAATGAACAAGACTAAACCAATAATTGCATCAATTACACCATATCCTGCGTCGGTTAGACAATAACCAAAGAAGAATGGAAATATAATTGCCATTAAAATTGTTGGATCGATCTCCCTATAATCTGGTGGGGAGTACATATTCACAAACATTTCGTATGGTTTTGCAAATCTGGGGTTATCCAGATGAATCGGAATTTTATCTTTCTCAACATCAGGGTCTGAAACATCAACCATAGAATATCCCATAGTAGTGCTTTCAATAATGCCAAGGGCTTTCTCCAGATTTTTCACTGTGACCCATCCCTCAAACATTACAGTGTTTTCAGTTTCACCAAATGATGCGAATATTTCACTTCGTTGTTTTTCTATTTCTAATTGTTCTTTTAAAACAAGTAATTCTTTGTGCCATTCAGCAGACACAACTGCTAAATCGTTTAAAACAGATTCTTTTTCTTTTTCAATTGATTCTATTCTTGATTCAGAATTTTTTATTATTTCATCAGGTTTTCCAGATATTCCAGATAACTCAAATCTGTCAAATTCTAATTTTCTTAAAAGACTAGAAACTTGATCCCCATTTTTCTTTAGTGTAATGACTACTAATATCTTTGATTCTTTATCGATACTATCTTTGTCTACAACTAAAATTTCATCGGGTAAATCTTTCATACCTGATTTAAACTGATCATAAGAATTTAAAGCAATTTTGCCGGATATTATTGATACATATTTTGATCCTTCCAAGTTACCAAGGTCAAAATCAAAATTTGTTAAATTTTTTGCTACGTTAATAGCATTTGTTAATTTAACACGTTCTGCATCGATATCGCTTAATTTTTCTTCTAAAGGTTTGGTTTTAGTTTCAACTTGGTCTAAAATATCTTCTGCATTATCTAAAAGTTCACTAACATTTAGATCTTCTACTTGCCTCTTCTCAATTCTTGGCGGATTAACAAAACCCTTTGCAAGTGTTAAAATTCCCGTATCCTTTTTCCCTACTGTTTCTAAAAAATCTGCCAGTCCAGTAGTTTTCATTAAAAGTGAGGAAATTTTACCGAGAAATGGAGTAGCATGTGAAGGTTTTAAAATTTGTTTCCACTCTGCATCTTCTTGTATTCGCTCAGATATATCGTAGATCTGTACTATACTGGACTCGTGAAGCGAATTCACAAGTGGATCAGCGTACTTGTCTAATGTGATTATCTTGAGCTTCTTCATTCTTGCCGACTTGAACATGGTACTCACACTATAAAATACTTTTTACTACTAAGTCCGAAGCCTCTTCAACTTTACTCATTGCTGTTTTGGTGCTAATTTCAATTTTTTCAGCTGTTTTGTTTGTTATGTGTACTGCTTCATTCCTAGCTTTGTTTTCAGCATCAAGCAACATATTTTCAGCATCGCTCTTAGCTTCTTCCTCGGATTTTTCAATGATTTCTTTTGATTTTATGCGGGATTCTTCTATCTTTTCGGACGATTTCTCTTTAGTACTTTCTATTAATTTGTCAGCATCATTTTCAGCCTTTTTAATGGTTGTAATTGCTTCCGATATCGTTGTCATTTAAATCACCATAAATATATAAAAAAACTCTATTTTGAGTTATATTTATCTTTTACTATTTAATTTCCATATAATAATATAACAATAAATAGTATTAACCACTCAATTATTTGTTATTTATTAATCTATTCAAACTTCTTGTTTTCACCTCCGTGTCTTTGTAGTGAATTTCGTCAACGTCAAAGAATTTTCGAAAAGGGGGTTCTACTGTTTTTTCTTCAAAAACATGTGAAATAATCCCTGGAAGTCTGCCCATCATAAAAATACCTGTTCCTAAGCTCCAATCAAATCCCATATCTGAGAGTATTCCCGCATTTGCCCCGTCAATGTTCAGTTTGATTCCTTTAGTTTCAAATAATATTCCTTCAATTGCCAGAGATAATTCGGTATGAACACCTGAGCAACCATATTCTTCTGCTATTTTCAAGAGTTTGCTGACACGGGGATCTTTTGAATGGTATCTGTGCCCAAAACCAGGTATCTTCTCATTATTATTGAAAAATTCATCAACAACAATACCTGCAATGGCTTTGATATCATGATGCGATTTGAGTGGCCCATTGTATCCAATGACTCCTTTATGGACTAATTCCTGTAGAATTTTCATTGAACCTTCGAGTGCTCCCGCATGATATTTACCAAAGGATAAAAAACCACCTGATACACATCCACTCATTGAAGAACCTGTGGATGCCATTAGTCTTGCAACTTGGGTGCTTGGTGGTGTAACGCCGTGGTCACAAAATGAAACCAAAATGGCTTCTAACATTTTGGACTGATTTTTTGAGGGTAGTTCACCTTTTATCAGTAAATAAACCATTTCAGGAAATGAAATATTTCCTATTAGATCTTCCTGTGGGTATCCCCTAGTTACTAATTTATTCGGCTCAACTCGGGTTATGGATGTTTTCCACTTAGGATTATTTAATTTAAGCATGTTTTCCACACTTTCTCTTCCAATTGCCATTACAGATCACTCCAAAAATTTGAAGACAAGTGTACAGTGGACCGTCTTGGTTCTACACAGCAACAAGGTCGCGTACAGACTATCCTGACACCACTGGCCCTTTGAGGTCCTATGTTGATGAATGACCCAAGTGCAGTTACTGAACCGCCAATTCCAAGCGCCCCTGCATCAGAATCGTTCATTGATCTTGTCAGGGTTTTCTCGATTTCAGACTGGATATTTAGGTTCCCGTACGCCATTGCCTTTAGCATAAGCGATGATGCTTCAAAATGAGTTCTACCAATGCCAACAGATGGAATGCAGGGTGTGCATCCAAGCATTGTAATCTCTGATCTCAACCATGTTAAAACTTCATTAAATACTTTTCTATGATCCCTCTTGTGGAAAACCTTATATGTATTGGCCCGTATTTCTGGACCACCACCAAGCATCAGAACATGGATATTTACGCCTTCATCATTCATTGTATCTACTGTGAATGATGGGGGCAAAAGTTTTTCAGGACTTTTGTAGAGGCCGTTTGATTGTTCGATCCTCGCGATAGAATCTCCTTTAACAGCCATTGGTCTACCTGGCAGTGCCTTTAAACCCTCACTTATTCCCTCTTTTACATCCTGGAAAAATCCACCAGTGAGTTTAGCATCATTACCAACCTCAATTAAGATATGAGGTATTCCAGTATCATCACATAAAGGAAATTTATTAGCCTTAGCAATTCTTGCATTTTCTAAAAGAAGTTCTAGAACCCATTTAGCGTTATCATTAATTTCATCTTCAATGGCCCGATTATAAGCATCTAACTGGTCATTTCTGAAAGTTGTGCTGGCTTCTACAACTGCTTTTTTAATTAGATCAATTAAATCCATAAAAACTCCTTATTTTGTATGTTATTGAGATTCCTCATACTATTTCAATTAGTTTAAACCAAGCGGATTTCCATTATTTTCCTGATTTCTGTGGTAGAGACATATCGTTAGTTCCAAGATTTGATATCTTAGCATCTGGATAATAACGGTCTATCATACTTTGAACCAGATAAACTTGTCTTACACGTTCTGCAGCTTGACTTTTAGTTGTTTCCCATCCATGGTGTGCTGCTACTGCCCCTCCAGTTTTGAGGTAAACTGGTGCTGCAGATCTAATTATCTCTGGGGCTTCGTAATGTCTGATAAAACCTCCTGATGATTTGGGATTTTCCATATGAATGTCTAAAGATATGTTTATGGATTTTCTGATTGCTGCCATCATGGGTATCTGAAGATCTCGTACAGGGTTGAAAGAATTCGCACCAATCTCCTCTAAAAGTTTTGCAGATGCCGGGTTACCATGCCCACAATGGGCTGAAACTTTAAAATGTGTTTTAGCAGGTAATTCTCTTTGTTTACGCATTTTATTTAAAACCCAAAGTAATCCTTCATCATATACAACGATCCCCCGTACACCTAGTGATGTAGCACGTTTTACATCTTCCAGTGCGTATAATAAATTTTTATAGCCCCTTAACCTATATCCTATCCGCGCACCTTCGGGGGTATTGGCAGAAGCGCTAGTATCATAGGTTGCTCTGGGGCCAACACTTAAAAATAGTTCCATATGTGCATCTAATGCAATATCTACCATTTGTTCAATTTCATTGTCTGTTAAGAGCATTATACCCTTAGTTTGTGTCACCCTGTGAACTTTTACACCATAATCGTCGGTTGCATCAACAAGAGCAGCCATAGCTCCAGGATTTTGTATGCCAGGTGCTTCAAATCTGTATTGGGAGCCGTCTGGAAAACTTTTCCCGGAAATTTCTATATTTGAGTTAACTTCTTCGATTCCAATTCCCTGTAAAAAATCTTCTATACTCATAAAAATTACCCCTCATTTACTAATTTTTCACAACTAAATAACTATATAATTGATCATTGAACATTTTAAAAATGATATAAATTGATCAGTTTCAAGCATCTTTGAATTCTTTATTTAAAATTTTCATCAGATCTCCCATTTTATAGGATTCAAGTTCATCTATAATTTC
The DNA here is from genome assembly GCA_003151535.1 of Methanobacterium sp. Taxonomy (GTDB): domain Archaea; phylum Methanobacteriota; class Methanobacteria; order Methanobacteriales; family Methanobacteriaceae; genus Methanobacterium_B. The sequence goes on along the minus strand of PLXT01000029.1, from coordinate 6,761 downwards.
TAAAACCTCAAGATCAACATTAGGATTAAGATTATGAAATTTTTCTAATATTTCTTGTTGATTGAAGGGATGTTCTGGTTCACCCATAGGTAGATCGACACGGCAAGTATAAAAATTGTTTTGAGTTACTACCTTAACTTTTGATGGTCTTTTTGCAGGAAATAATTCATCCATTTCTTTATCATGTTCTAGAACAACTTTTGATGCTAAAGAAATAATTTTTGGATTAATTTCAATGTTATTAATATTCAAATCACCATTTAACAGGCTAATTGCTATGGCAACAGGTAAGCTCTGTCTAACAGCTTCAACAGTATTTGGATTATAGTTGTCGTGTTCGGAAGCGATTTCATATGTATCAACATTAATTGAAACAATATCTTCGATCTTAACATCTTTTGAAACCATTTGATTGTAAATTTCTATAGATGCATCTACAGATGAGTGTAGATGTCTACATACTGGATACTTTTTAAAGTAAACATCCATTATATGGTAATTCGGATTTGCAATTATTTTATCTGCTCTATTTTCATAACTCTCAATAGTGGTGGGCGATTTATTACCCTGAATTACCATAGCATTTAAAAATCCTTCATTCCCCTCAATTATCGAAGGTGCACCTTCAAAACCATTTTCTGAAAGTATTGCAGATATAACTCCACCTTGTGCTGCTTTACCCGCATGAAGATGTTTTGCTGTACTTCCTGCATGGTCCGACTCAAGTAAACCAGCTGTTTGTGTACCTGCAAGCCCAAGCGCATTAACAATATCTTCAAATCCTAGATCAATTACTTTGCAAGATGCGGCTGCCGCTCCAAACGTTCCACATGTACCTGTACTGTGAAAACCCAGAGTTCGATGTTCGGGATTTGAGATCATACCCATTAGAATCGACACTTGATAACCTGCAACAACAGAACTAATAAAATCTTCTCCTGTTTTATTACGGACTTCTGAAATGGAAAGTGCTGCAGGAATTACAGAACAACCTGGATGAAGTTGTGCAAAACGATGACCATCGTCAAGATCAAGACTGTGGGCAAACACACCATTAACAAGCGAAGCATCAAGGAAACCAACTTTTTTAGATCCTATAACTGATGATCCACTACCATTTCTAAATATCTTTTTAACAGTTTTACTACTAGGAATTTTTGATCCTGCGAGTGTCACACCTAGAAAATCAGTAAAACATTGTTTAACCTTTAAGATCACTTCTTCTGGAAGTTTATCATAGTCAGTATCAACAACAATGCTGGCCAGTTTTTCAGTTATCATCTTTTTAGAGTATTAATATTATTGAATAAATTGAGGGTATTATTATAATCAAATTTTATTTATAATTCTAGTTAATTTCTAATTATTGGTTTACTTAAATGTCTTCTAGCTGATGGTGGGGTTTCATAAAATCCTTCTTTAATATTTCGTTGGATTTTAATAGTTTCTTTTTTGCCTTCTCCTAATTTTTCACCGCATTTAGGGCACTTGTAACCCTTACCAGTTCCTGCAGATTTCATTCTTTTACCGCAATCACACATTGGATTTTTTGTTATGACCACATCAGCGAGTTTAAGAAGTTCAAATTTCTCTATGTTAAGTGTTCCTTTAGTTGTTACTCCCTCACCAATCCCACCATACACTCTTAAAGTATCTTCAGGTTCTAGTTCTCTAACAAATTCCCTGAACTGTTTAGTTGGTTCATAGGCAGCGCACTCGATCTGTCCTGATTTGTCTTCAAGTGTAAATATGAGATGTCCTCCCTCTATTACGTATGGTCTGTTTCTTACAATCCCTTCAACTATGTAACATTTGAATTTCTCCATATCTGAGATTTTTTCAACTTTTTGGAGATGCATATCGGTGTGTTGGTTGGTTAAATATATACAGAATCTTTCCACAGGTTCTAAAACTTTTACAGTAGCTTTGGCTTGATTTAAAATTTCAGGATTTTCACTTCTAATACCGTATAGTACAGGACATGGGGTATGAGGTTCTATTGCAATGTATCTGCCATCAAGATTATCAAATGTATCTGGATAAGTGTTATTATTCATTTTAACTATGGATTTATGGTTTATTTGACGAGGAGTGCCATAGTTTTCAGGGATTCTATAAGCTAGTAATTCATATGTTTTATCATTAAGTGGGCAGCATATTGCGGCCAATGCACCTATAATTCCTCTACCATTTTTGAACTTATAAAAATCAGCACCTACGCTATTTAATAGATTTTCAGCATCTTCAATAGTCACTATATTTCGAATTGTTTCCAATCCAAATTCTTGAAGTTCGGGAGTTATTTCTCCATGGTAGAAAACAACCCCTGGGTTGGTACGTTCGTCTTTGAGTACTGATAATTGTTGAACATTCTCTAAAACAATTTTTTTAACTTCATCAACTTCTTTATTTGATTTCAATTCCAATTTAAAGGATGTAGCACCATTCCCTCGTGTTTTAAATCTTGCAAAAGGGTTAAGCCTTATGAGTCGTGGAAATCCTGTAATATTAAAACCACAATCTTTAAGTTTGGAGATTATAACACAAGTTATATAGGTGGTACACATTCCAGAACTGGAATCAGTATCATCAATTCCAATGTATAATAATATATTGTTCATATTTTTCACCGGTGATTAAATGCAGAAAACTAGTATTCCAGCTCAAAGGGATCATGTCCTTGTTGAGATAAATAATCTTCTTACTAACCATGGTTTTGAAACTTCTAATATATATGATAGAAGTTGTTTTGACATGGTGGCAAGAAAGGAATTGGAACTTTTACTGCTCAAGATCCTAATCAATATAGATGGATTCACCGGCAACCAAGCAGAGGAAATAAAGAAGGTTGCAGATACTTTCCTGGCATCACCACTTGTTGTGGGGATTAAATCTAAAAATGAATATTTAGAAGAAGATGTAGTTTACGAAAGACATGGAATTCCTGTTATAGCCAGAGAAACACTTAGAAATATGGTTGTTGATGATGTTTATCCTGAGATATTTGCTGATCGAGGTGGATACTACGTTCAAATGGACGGTGAAATTATAAAACGAGTCAGAGAAGCACAGAACATTTCAAGAAAAGATCTAGCTGACAAAGCTCATGTGTCAAGGGAGACTATTTATAAATATGAACGTGGAATGGTACGCGCATTCCCTGAAACAGCTATGATGCTTGAAAGTATACTAAACATGAAGATAACACTTTCTGTAAACCTTCTATCTGTACCTAATTTTGACCAAGATAAAAAGGAAAAGACAGATAATAAAAATCTAAATCCTAAGATTTCGATGAATAATCAATCTAACTTAACCAATCTAGGGTTTGGAGTTATATCAACTACAAGAACCCCATTTGATGCCCTTGCAAAACACGAATCTGGAAAAAAATTCAGAAAAACTGATAGCACCGTTATAACTAATATGGAAAAGAACAGGAATCAACAAGCATTAAAGAAAATGGCATTAAATGTGAAGGATTTATCGGGAATAACTGAAGCAGATGCTGTATTCTTAATGGAAGGTAAGAAATCCTTGAAGTGTATAGAAGGAATACCTGTAATATACAACTGGGAGATTAAGGAAATGGAAAATTCAAAAGAATTTTTAAGTATTGTAAGGGAACGTAGAGACTGTAACTGAATTTTTTCAAATAACTATTTAATATTCCTTTTTTTTATTGACTTTCTTGATTTAATCTAGCTTTAAGCACGTTATGAAGCTTTTCAGCACCAATTATAGTTTCTGTCTCGAGTTTCCATTCCGATGGATACATTACAAATGGATAGGATTGATCACCACCGAGTCCTCCATGACTACCAACAAGTTCTTCAAACGCTGCAACTTCATCCATCTCAGGATCATAGAAACTGTTAACAACGATGTCTGGCACGTATTTGAATTGATCTGTTCTTTTAAGATGTTGGGCAGCATTTGGTCCGAAGTTTGATAATGGATTTGTACCTTCTATCGTATTGGTTTTAAGGTAGTATATGCCATTGGATCCTATTACAATCGGTCCAAATTCATCTGAATGAACCATTATGAATCCAATTCCGGGGTGTTTAACCAAACCCGGTATTAAATCAGGAAAAATATCTTTAATTTCTTCATAGCTCAATCTGTTTTCCCATAGTGTGAAATATATTAGCCCCAAATTTCCAGATGCAAGCACAATCACCTCTGCATCCGATGAAGATTTTACTTTAGGATTTTTATCGATAGTATAGGATTGTATATATTCCAAAACTCCTCTAGAATAGGGTTTGTTGGCTATGTCACGTTTTTCAATATTTTTTAGTGTATCTGAAAAAATTTCTCTACTTTTTTCAACGGTTTTGTCCTTTTTATTTTTAAAATACATTTTACTTGAATCAATAGGTGCAGTAATGGCCTGTGCGAAATGATCTTCGTTGGATGATAGTTCACTGTATATCTTGATATGGGAAGGAATAAAACCCCTGACAAGATCTTCGAGAGTTATTCCATAACGCTGTTTAAAGGTAGATCCGTTGGTTTGCCCATGATCAGATTGAACAACAAATTTATAATGTCTGTGAGAATAACCTACAGCAGTTTCAAGACGAGAAAATTGTTTATCCAGACCTTTTAATGCGTTAAATGAATCTTCATCACGAACTCCGGAATGGTGAGCTATTTCATCGTAACCTAGATAAGTCACGTATGCAACATCGATTTTACCTGTTATTATATCTCCAATCAATGTGTAAGTAGTTACTTCTCTTAAAAAAACATTTGCACCAGCCCGTATAAATGGATAAGATAAACCACGGTATATACGTGGATTTATATCTTTAAGGCTGTGCTTTAACTGGGATCCAAAATCCATTAATACATCTCCCAAAAATAATACTATTATACGTCCAAAGCTCGATGGACTGGAGTATAAATAATACCAAGCTCCGCTGTAAAATTTTCTAAGATTTTTTAGATGGCTGTATGTGAATATGATATCTTTGGCATCTCCTGAAAACAAATTAGAACGACTAGCACCTTGAATTGAAAGTAATCCCATACCATCGGATATTCGTTCTTCAATTAACGGTGCATCGGAAAGACCTGTTGAGACCATTATTTTATTATCATTTGTTTTTTCAACCCATCTAAATGCAGGGATATTTTCATTGTTACCATGAAGTATACCTGCCTGACTTGCACCTGTTTGGCTTGATAAATCAGTTTCCCATACAGTTAGTTTGTGACTTCCATTTTCAAGCCATTTAGAAAGGGTAGGCATAAACCCGTTATCTAATGCTTCTTTTAAGACCTTATGTGCAAGACCATCTATTTCAAGAAAGATAACTCCGGGTTTGAGGGAATGATGGTCATTTTTCCCCCTAATGTTTCTTTGAAAAACGAGACGGTAATACGATGCATCATCGTCTATAGTAATAATTGTTGATAAAATAGTTGTAATGAAAGCCATTCCTATGGGGGTGAGGATGAGTGCCCAACCTTCTATTGTTATACCGGCGACGAAGTTACTCACAAACCAGATCATCAGACCATTTAAAAGGAGAGAACCTATACCAACTGTGTAAACAAGGAATGGTAAAAATAATTTGGATAAAATTGGCCAAAAAAACAAGTTTAGGAAACCAATAATTGTTACTACTACCACAGCTGTTTGCCAGCTGTTAATAGTAAGTCCAACAGATAAATTGGCTATTAAAATGAATCCGAGCACATCACCAAACCATAATAGCACTGTTCGTAATAAATAACTGATATAAACTTTTTTCTTAGAAGGGGCTGATTGTTTATCCATTTAAACACCAAAATTAAATTGAAAAGCATGAACAGTTCACTGAAACATTTTTACACAAAATAATGTCTAGATATCTTGTATGTTTCCAAGTATAAAATAAACTTGTAAAAAAAAAAATGTTATTTTATAATGATCCACACTAATCTAAAAATTACTTAAAACAAAAAAGTATTGTTGTTATTGTGAAGCCAATAAACTGAATGTTTCTTGGGCTTCTGCTTCAGAAGCGATTCCAAGTGCAACAATATCTGCAAATTCAACTGTTTTTAGATAATCAAACGCTTCTTGAGGTTGCAGTATACCCGCTGCAAGAACTTTTTTAACAATCACTGTTTTATCTAAACTTTTAATTAGTTGATTGAGATGGGTTCGTTCATCAGATCCATAGATATCACTGTCCATGAGATATCCTAATTTGTTTACAGGAACCATATAAATATCAAACATTTCCTGTACAGGAGATCCAACTAAGCGTTTAGTTGTTAAGTAGGGCATGTGTGTTGCAATACCTGGAACAGCATTTCCATCCTTAATAATCTGAAGTTTTTCACCAATAAAATTCCAATCTTTTTTATCGGTTATGTCTGCATGAAGAATCATGGAAGTAGCATTGAGATTAGAGAGGAGTTCAATATCTTCCAATTCTCTCTCAGGACGCACCGTTCCAATTATGTCCATTTCATATCCCACATTTGAAGCCTCATTAATCGCTTCTATAACTGGAGGATATGGAATAACTTGAATTCCTGTAATGCCCATTTCATATGATTTTCTTATTATTTTAAATATATTTTCTGGATTGTTATACAGGTCGAGCTGGTACAGCCTTGCTCTGTGACCGAACTGTGCTGCTGCAATAAATGGGGATGTTCCAAGAAGTGTTCTTGGTATTTCCCTATTTAATACTTTTAATTTACCTTCAAACATCTATTTTACTCCACTGGCTGAGCAACTACGGCAGTTCCATAGG
>PLXT01000146.1 GCA_003151535.1 Methanobacterium sp. | reverse complement strand
TGCTGTGCAAGCAATAACATTCTATCACTTTTCTTCATGGACCTCAGATCATCGGGGGCATAGTTGGAACATACTGAACATGAACATGGCATTTCAACCAAATTTGCAAGTTTAAATGTTCCGGTAGGCATCATAATCCTATCGTCTTGAGCGTATAATATGTAAGCTGCCGAATCGAAAAGATCACACCCCATTGCAACGGCAAGTGCAAACACCATTGGATGTCCTGCACCCATTAAATGTCTTGGCTGAGAATCTGGTAAATTTTTAACCGATGCCATTACAACATCAACAAGTTCGGTGTATCTGTATGATTCCATTAACGGCACAACAGCACCTATGGGATAAACATCAAATCCCATGGAACCAATTTCTTCTGCACATTTTGATCTTAGATCATGGAAGGTTGAACCCTGAACAACAGAATTCATCATCATATCTCCACCAATTTCACTTGCTTCCATTGCACGTTCAATGGTTATCTCAAGATCCCTTTCAGCTTTTTCCCTTTTTACAAATGGAGGAGTGGGTATGTCCAGTGAAGTTCCTATATCTGTTCCAATAAGTTGCTGAAACTCGATTATCTCCTTGTTATTAATATCTATATCACCGTATAATGAAAGCTGGAATGAACCAGAATCTGTTACTATAGGGCCTGGAAAATCTATAAGTTCATGTACGCCCTCTTCAAGGACCTTTTCCCTTAAATCTTCATTTTTATACATTATGTAAGCATTAGTTATGACAACTTCTGCTCCAAATTCCTTAACATCCAGGGTCTGTTTACCGGGATGTATAACAGGCATTAGTGCTGGTGTTTTAATCTTTCCATGGGGTGTTGTAAGTATACCAGTTCTCCCCATTGCATCTTTATGTTTTATCTCAAAATTCAAAATCTTTCACCTTTTGTAAAGAGTAAATATAATTTTATAACTGTGTAAACCAGCTATTTCCATTAATTTTTTTATAATACTTTAATTTTTAATTATGGTCATAAAATTTTCTAAAAATTCAAATAGAATTATTATCCTTTTTATAATCTATTTTTTCTAGTATACTATTTTATTCATTTTAGATTTATTCATCTAGATACTTTGAAGACATAATATTTTGTTATTTGTTGGTTAGTTCTGATTCTCAATGATTGTATTTAACCTTTTCTCCATTTCAATAACTCGTTCACTGGAATTATCAATGTATTCACATCCATCTCCACAGATACATTCTTTATATTGTGGACAAACAATATATTTGGATTTCTCAGAGATAAGATCTTCAATTCCAAATTTTTTTAGTTCTTTCAGGACACGTCGCCTTAAACGGCCTTCATTAATATCATTAAATAGATAAACTGGACTTTTAACAGTTGATGCAAGTTTATATTCTTTCCTAGCTTTTGCCCTTTCATTTTGGCGTCTTTCACCTATTTCAAAACCTGAGTTATTTAATTCAGAGTCTCTAAATGGGATTCCCGCATCTGAAAGTGCGACCATACGTTCGTCATTTGATGATAAAGGTTTTTCAATACACTTCTTGCTAGGCGATGCCAAAGTACCACCACTTCTACCAAAACTTGGACCCTCACCAACGTATAAACCTAACTCAATCAGGCTGTATCTTACAGCAGAAGATGAAGTATAAGTAAGCAACATACCATCATTTTTAAGTAACGGACTAATTCCTTTTAAAAAATCGATTGAGTATAGTTCTGGTGATACTCCAGGTGAAAATGGGACAAGTAAGATCGCATCAAATTTTTTATTTTGCTCATCTGAACAACCAATTAACTGTTCAGATTCAGTCCCAATGAAATGATCTTTTGGCGTGGTTTCCAAAACAGAATTTTTAACTATTTCCCTCGCATCTATAATATGCACATTCAACTTTATATTTGCAGGAATTTCATTGGTAATCATCCTGTGTTTTAAAAATCCCATCGAAAACAATTGATCTTCAATTGCTTTTTTAACAATCTCATGAGATTTAAGAGGACTAGGAATAATAAGTCCAGCAGCAAGAGTTAATGGCGATATTTCAACCATTTCAATGCAGATATTAGGATTTTTGATTGTATTTTTTGTTTCATCATTTAAATATTCTAAACAGACAGCAGCAGTATATCCCAGGCCACTGCATATATCCATAATATGTACATCGTGCTTACCAATTAGATGTGAAGGTTTAACATATTTTTCAAGAGATTCCTCGAGACCACCATGAAAGGTATGCATGGTCTCTGATGAATTGTCAAAGGATTCAGATTGAAATGTAAAAGAACCATCACCCGTTTCTATCAAAAATTCACCCAACTCAACTAATGCAACTTGTCTTGCATCCATAACTCCATTATTTTCATTTTTAAAACATTCTCTAACTATATCTAATACATTTTCCTGAACCTTTAGGGGTTTATAAACATTATTATCTTTCATTTTTGTCCTTAAATTTATTCTACATATTTTGAGTTTAATATAGTATATTCACTTTTACTCTTCTGTTTATTTCATATTCTAATTTTACTGATAGGAAAAATCTTTATATTTAATTATCTATTGCATAATAGTATTGATAATATTATCATTATGAATTAATTGGAGGCAATAAAATGGTTAAAATTGTAGGAATAATAGGAAGCCCACGAAAAGATGGGAATACATCATATTTGGTTGAAACAGCATTAAAATCAGCTGAATCAGCAGGTGCAAGTACAGAAATTATAAATCTAGGATCAGCAAATATAGAACCCTGCGTTGCATGTGACATATGCAAAACAACGGGTGAATGTGCAATATACGACGATATGAGAGAAATACTGAATATTATGATGAAATCTGATGGAATGATCATTGGAAGTCCTGTTTACTTTGGAAGTGTAACATCCCAATTGAAGATGTTAATAGACCGAACTAGGCCTCTTAGAGGATCTTTCAGACTTAAAAACAAAGTTTGTGGAGCAATTGCTGTTGGCGGTTCAAGAAATGGAGGACAAGAGAGCACAATTTCAGTTATTCATGATTTTCTTTTGATCCATGATGCAATAATTGTTGGAGATGGAGCACCAATGGCTCACTATGGGGGAACAGGAGTTGGAGATACTAAGTTAGATGAAATTGGGATTGAAACCTCAAAAAACCTGGGTAAACGTGTTTCAGAACTTGCACTAATGTTGAAATAATATGAATACTCAGAGTAATAATTTCAAATAACGAAATACTTCCTTTGAGTTATCAACCAATTAATCTCAAAGATTTAATATATTAACAAACTAATATTTTAATAATACTACATTTTAATAAATGAGAGGATTCAATGAAGATATTCGTGGTTGTACCAGCCTACAATGAGGAGAAAACCATTGCAAAGGTTCTATTAGAACTCTTGGATATGGGCTTTGAAATAGTTGTAGTTGATGATGGTTCTAGTGACAATACATACAGTATAGTCAATAACATCATCAAACAAAAGAAAAGAGGAATTTTATGTAAACACCTATTGAACAGAGGACTGGGTGGTGCATTAAAAACTGGAATAGAAGCTGCTTTAATCGAAAAACCCGATGTAATTGTAACCTTCGATGCAGACGGCCAGCATGATCCCCATGATATTTTAAATATTTCTAAACCTATCATAAATGATGAAGCCGATGTGGTGGTTGGTAAAAGAAATTTTGATGACATGCCATCGTCCAAAAAATTTGGAAACACTGTAATGAATTTGATAACACTTATTTTCTATGGTATCAAAGTAGATGATTCTCAATCAGGGCTTAGAGCGTTTAACAGAAAAGCTGCAGAAGAAATAGTTATAAATGCTAGGGATTATGGGGTATCATCTGAAATTGTGGGTGAAGTTAAAAAACAGAATTTAAGATTCAAGGAAGTGCCTATAAAAACCATTTACACCGATTACTCCATGACCAAGGGTACCAATACACGTGAAGGTCTGAAAATACTTGTAAAACTTATAATGAATATGTTAAAATAATATAAAAATTAATAGAATTCCATTTATTCAACTATATACTAACATCATTAAACTATTAAAAATTAATAGAACTAGAATAGGGATGGAAAAATGATAGAATTATACCAAGTTATTGCAATTATTTTAGGATTAATAGCCATATTATACAGTATTTCAAGATTTAGAGACGGTAAAATGTCCATTGGAATGCTTTTATTATGGATTTTAATATGGTTAATCATCATCATCATCTCGTTATATCCTAATGATACCAATTACCTTGCAAGTTATACAGGAATTGGAAGAGGACTGGACTTTGTATTAATACTAGGCATACTCATATGTTTCTATTTGATATTTAAAATGTACAACAAGATAGAAAACATTGAAGAAGAATTAACAGATCTTGTAAGGGAAATAGCAATACAAAATAAAAAAATTGGGATTGAAGAAGATGAAAATATTCTAAATGAATCTGATATTGAAAACCCTGAAAAATAATACACAAACTTTTTTTTATCAGATCTAGCCAAAATAATTATTTTTTATAAAATTAAAGTATAATAACATTTTATGGTACATGATAATATGAAAATAGGATATTTTATTGGACATTTTCCNNGGAACCGAAATTGCAGCCTATAATCTTGCTGTTCAAATGGCTAAAAGGGGTAATCATATAGATGTTTTTACAACATCCATAAATTCTAAAAATTCAATAGAGATATATCCACATATGCGGATTCACCGACATGCAACAAGCTTTAAAATTGCCAGTGCCAATGCATCATTTAAACTAATTTATAAACCATTAAATTATGATTTAGATATTGTACATGCCCATTCACCTATCCCATATTCTGATTTACCGGCTTTAATGTATGCAAAGCGTAACAAGGTACCATTTCTCTTGACATACCAGTTTGATGGACAGGAAACTGGTGGAAGTTTCATGCGTAACACTGGTGTTTTAATTTATAATAAAGTTTTTATAAACCGGGTACTTGATTCAGCCGAAGTCATAATTGCAACAACAAGATCGTACGCTGAAGAATCACCATTTTTAAAGGATTATCTCGATAAAATTGTTGTAATACCCAATGGTATAAATATAGAAGAAGTTACAACGACTTTAACCAAAGAAGAATCCAGAATTAAGTTGGGTTTACCTCTTAAAACTAAAATAATACTATTTTTTGGCAGTTTAGTCCCTTATAAAGGTCCTGATATTTTATTGAAAGCTTTTAAAGTCATTAAAAAAGAATTTCCAGAAGTTAAATTAATTTTTGCTGGAAGGGGACAGATGCTTGTAGAACTACAAGACATGACCAAAAAATTTGATCTTAAAGATGATGTGATCTTCCTAGGATTTGTTGAAGAGAAAGAAAAAGCATTGTACTATAAATCGGTTGATATATTCTGTTTACCATCAACAAACATGGCAGAATCATTTGGTATAGTTAATTTAGAAGCTATGGCTTCGGGAATACCAATAGTAGGTTCAAATTTAGGGGGCATACCCGATATTATAAAGGAAGGAGAAAATGGATTACTTGCAAAACCATGTGACCACCAAAGCCTTGCAAATGCCTTGCTGAGGTTACTTAATGATGATAACTTGAGAGAAAAAATGGGAGATAATGGAAGAAAAATGGTAGCAGATTATTCATGGGATAAAATTGCTAAAGAAACAGAGAATCTGTATAAGGATATACTGAATAATTGGTAGTTTATCTAATTTTCAATTAAATCAAAGTATCCTAAGAAAATCAAAGAATAATTAAAAGTTATTTATTAACAATTTGGTGAAATAATGGAGATAGATTATATTAGTGGCCAAAAAAATGATAAAATATTTGGCATGTCTAAATACCAGATGGAGATACATAAAAGGCTGGATATTAAACTGAACGTTATTGAATACGATTCGATGATGACAAACCTTGAAAAAAGGTACAATTCCAGCCAATCAACAGGATATAATGAACTACATTTAGAAAAAGCAGCCAATATAAAAACAAGAGAAGATTCTAAAATAAAGAAGTTTTTTGTTAATTCTGGCAAAAATATTTTTCAAAACATCGATCGATACAGATACAAGTTAATAGTGGAAAAAAATATTAAAAAAGACAATATTAAACACTTAACATCCCAAGAACTTGCTTATTTATTGAATTCAATTAAAATGGACAGAAGTATTGTAACATGTTATGATTTAATTCCATGGGCATATGAAAATAATCATTCTAAAATATGGAAGAATAATATGTCTGGTTTAAAAAAAGCAAATATTATTATGACCATTTCAGATTTTTCCAGAGATGAAATTATTAAGTATCTAAACTATCCCGAGGATAGGATACATATTGTGAGTGCTGCAGTGGACCATGATCTTTACCAAAAAAGAAGGGACAAGTCAATTTTAAACAAACTAAACCTTCCATTAGACTATAAATATATCCTTTATGTTGGTTCAGAGACACCGAGACAGAACCTTAAATTTTTATTGAAAGCATTTAATAAATTAAAAAAGAAGTTACCAAATGTTAAATTGTTAAAAATAGGCGAGCCACAAAGTTACGGAGCCAGAAAAAAACTTTTAAATTCAATAAGTGAGATGGATCTCCAAAATGATGTAATATTTATGGGGTATGTGATGGAGGAAGAACTTCCTAAATGGTACAATGCATCTGATCTATTGGTATATCCATGTTTATATGCAGGATTTGGATTACCTCCATTAGAGGCTATGGCCTGTGGTACTCCGGTGATTACATCTAACACCAGTTCACTGCCTGAAGTTGTAGATGATGCAGGGATAATGGTAGATCCATACAATGTCAATTCCATGTCTCTAAATATGTATGAGATCCTAACAAACCAGGGATTGCAAACTGATCTAATGAGAAAAGGAATTAAGAGGGCCAAATCATTTAACTGGGATAAATCAGCCCGAGAAACACAAGAAGTTTATGATTCTTTGTAATAAAAATTATAATTAATTATGTTAAGTTACCAATTCAAAAATTTAATTCAGATTTTTATAACCATAATTTCCTTTAAGACCATCATAAATTGATTTTAATACCACTAAAGATTCTTTTCTTTTCCCTTTTATTAATAAATAGAATGATAAAATGGATTTGTTTACTATTAAACGTGTATAACATATAACAATTTTATGTGAATTTCTGTTTTTCTTTATCAATAAAAAAGAATTTCTGTTACCATAATAATAGGAGTTTAAGGATCTTTTATCCTTTAATGAAATTTTATGCCAAATTTTCGAAGAGGGTACATAAAATATATCGTAACCACTTTTACAAGCTCTTAAACACAAATCAACATCTTCATAATATAAAAAGTAATTCGGATCCAACATCCCAATATCTTTTATTACATTAGTTTTTATGAGAAGTCCACATCCAACAATAAAATCGATTTTCATAGGTGATGAAGGGTTTTTAACTTCGGGATCAGATATTCTACCACTGCAAAGATTAACATTATGACCAATATAGGCTACTTGATCCGGTTTATCATAATAATACACTTTGGGTCCTACAATCCCGACTTTTTTATTATTATCTGCAAAGGTTGCTAGCTCCGTTAAAGAATCTGTATCGATTATTGTATCGTTATTTAAAAGTAGTATATAATCAGACCTTAAAATTTGAATGGAAAATTTTATTCCAATATTGTTCCCTTCAGAAAAACCATAGTTATGATCATTTTTAATAAAAAATAATTTTCTATCTGGATCTATGTTATTGACTTCTTCTGATAACGAAGATAATGAATCAATATCGTTATTTGTATATTCAAATATTTTTATGGGTTTATTCTGCATTTTGAACTCAAAAAAATTCGATTCTACATCAAATTCACCGGCTGCATATTTTCTAATCATATCAATAGATTCGTCTTCAGAACCATTATCCACTAAAACAATATTATAGTTGGTATATTTTATCTGATAAACTGATTCAAGGCATTCTATTGTATCTTTCCATCCATTCCAGTTCAGAATTATGATTGATACTTGTTGTTTCATTTTTTCCTTTCCAGTACTAAAAAAATGTGATCGCCCAATTCTCTAGCGTTCAAACTATTGGCTGTTTCACTAAATTTTTTCAATTGATTACTTGTAAATATGCTTTTTTTAGGATTAACTAAAAAAGAATCTTCTGACATTAATGAAATATTATTTTCATATTGTTCACTACCCCAGAATTGGAAAGCATCAGAATCAAATATATAATATTTTATTTCTAGATCAGTCCTTCCAATTAATATTTGGAAGCTTTTAAATGTATGAATAAAAAAATGACGTGGAGCATCTATCTGAACCCAATTTATTCCATATTTATCCCAAATATATTCATTTTTAACAGGAATTGTAATTATTGCAATTCCATTTTGATCTAATAACTCTGAAATTTTCGTTAAAGTTTTTAACTGATCTTGTTGGTGTTCAAATACATTTTTTAATATTATCAAATCGTAGTGATCATCAATATCATAAATTGTTTTTTGTAGTATTTTCAATTCTTTGGTATTTACAGTTTTATCCGTATATGGGTCGATTCCCGTCAAATTTTTGAATCCTAAACTCTTAAATGAGTAAATTAACCGACCTGAACCACAACCTACATCTAATATTCTTGAATTCAAATTTTTCCAATTTGTCAAAGAAATATGGCGGATAAATTTTATTCATGATTCTCCCAACCAATCCTCTTTTAAAGAAAGCATATTCATTCCTTTTCATTCTTAAATATCTTTTAACAGAATTTTCTGAAATATTATCATTGAATGAATAGAAATTTTTAGGATAATATTCTCCTATATTTTTTGGTATTTTGGCAATTTGTAAACAACCACATTTGGAACATTCAAAATAGTCAAATTCATCCCTAGTTCCGAACATCATTTCCCTAATCTGAACTTTTTTATTATCTTTTTCATTGCCACAAATCTCACAAATCATGAAATGACTCCGTTAAATCTAATTAATAAATTTGTATACCTCATGAATATATATGTTTATTAATTTACCGACTAAACGCTCTTATAAATATTTAAAATATTATTCATATTTTATTCCTACTATCTAATTAAAATAAAGAATAACTACTATTTTAATATTTTATAATTAAACAAGTTTTTAAATCTTTAATTTCATAAATGTTTTAATGAATGCTACGCAAAGTTTTTTTAAAAACATTGGTTCCCTTTTCACTTCACAGGTTTTTGGATACATACTCACATTACTATTTACAATTTATTTAGTAAGATATTTAGGGGTAGCAAATTATGGGATACTATCATTTGCACTCGCTTTAATGAGTATGTTAGGAATCTTTGCCGATTTTGGGTTAAATACCTTAATGACCCGTGAGATAGTTAGAAATAAATCTTTAACAAACAAATATTTTAATAACATATTTTCAATAAAACTCTTACAAATTTTTATTTTATCAATTTTCATTATATTAATAGTGAAATTATTGAAGTATCCTAATGAAACGGCTTACGTACTCTATTTTATGATGATATTTCTAATTTTTAGTACTTTTTCTAACTTTTTTGTATCCATATTTCAATCCTATGAAAAACTGGAATACCAATCCTTAGCCTCTGGTTTGAATAGTATATTGATGTTAGTTGGGGTCTTAATTTTGATAAACTATGGTTATGGACTTGTAACTTTTACCATTCTTTATGCCTTTGTTGCGGGTATAATATTAATTTACTATCTATATATTTCATCTAAAATATTCAAATTTTCCAGACCTAAAATTGATATTGATTGGGATTTTTGGAAACCAACAATTAAAACTGCGGCACAGTTTGGTTTAATTGGAGTTTTTGTAACTATATATATTTGGATTGATTCTGTTATGTTATCTTTTATGCAAGGAAATGAAGCTGTGGGGTTATATAATGCAGCATACAGGATAGTTCTTTTATTATTATTCATTCCTACTGTAATTAACTCTGCAATTTTCCCAGTTATGTCAAGATTGCATGTTTCTGATACCAATTCGTTAGGAATAATAGTTGAAAAATATTTTAAATTTATGATATTGATTGGTATTCCTATAGGCATAGCAATAACAATTTTATCAAATCAAATAATAATTTTGATCTTTGGAAAAGCATTCATTGATTCCGTTCCTGCACTTCAAATACTTATATGGGCTACTGTTTTCACA
This sequence comes from Methanobacterium sp., assembly GCA_003151535.1. Taxonomy (GTDB): domain Archaea; phylum Methanobacteriota; class Methanobacteria; order Methanobacteriales; family Methanobacteriaceae; genus Methanobacterium_B. The sequence continues at coordinate 11,756 of PLXT01000146.1, read as the reverse complement.
TTTGGAAACGCTGCATTTGTACAGCTATTCCAATCAACAAATAAACAGATTCTTTTGACAAAAATAACTTTTATTGGAATGATAGTAAACATCACTCTTAATTTTATTCTAATTCCAAAATTTAGTTACATTGCAGCTTGTTTCAATACTTTGATAACAGAATTTGTCATTTTGTCATTAGTATTGATTATGGCTTATAGAATGGGATATATAACCCAAAGAAAAGGATTAATAAAAGATTCAATTAAAATATTAATAAGTTCTTTAATAATGGGCTTATTCATTTGGGAATTTAAGGATCTAAATTTAGTAATTTTAATAATAGTATCTGCATTCATATATTTGATAATTTTATTTGTTTTAAGGGGTATAGATGATGAGGATATTAAAATAATTAGAAATATAAGGAACTCTCAATAATTAAAATGAATACTTAATATATTTAATTCATTATACAAAATTCAAGGTATTAAAATGTCAATAGAAATAACTGTAGGGGTCATAGCTCGAAACGAGGAAAAAAATATTTATAATACTCTAAAAAATATTTTAAACCAGAGTTTTGACCATAATTCCTATGAGATAATTCTTGTTGATGGAAATTCTATTGACAACACAAGGGATATTGCAACTAACATCTTAGATGAATCCAATGTAAAATATAAAGTTTTAAATGAGGCCGATTTCGGGTTTTATGGCCATTGTTTTGCTCGAAATCTGGTTATAGACAATTCAGATCCTGATTCCAAGTACATTGCTTACACAGATGCAGACTGTACAGTTGATAAGGATTGGTTATCTATTTTATATGATGTTATAAGAATAACAGATGAAACCATTGCAGGGGTGGGTGGGCCTCGTCTAATAGCAGAAACTAAAGATAAAAAAGAATTGGTAATAAATGCATTTTTAACCACATTTCTAGCTTCAGGAGGTAACCCTGCTTTTTCAAAGAGAAATGTAAAATATGTTAAAAGTATTGCTAACTACAATGCCATGTACAAAAAGGCTGTCATATCCAAGTTTAGATATGATGATAAACTTATCATGTCTGATGATAATGAGATAAATTTTAGGTTGAGACTTGCAGGATACAGTTTTATCAATGTTCCTAATGCTAGGTTATGGCACCATGAAACCAATTCAATTATCCAGTTTGCATTTAATATGTTCAACTATGGAGTTAATATTACAAATACAGTAAAAAAGCACAGGAGCTTTGTAACTGTAAATGTTCCATTGACAGTTGTATTTATCATATATTTAATCTTACTAGCACCACTTTACGTGTTGTTGGGTAATATAATACTTATTCCATTGTTATTGTACATCATATTTGCAATAGCTGTTTTCGTTGAGGTTGGTATTAGGACAAGGACAGTCTATTCACTATTAGTTTTTATACTTTTACCTATCCAACATATCTCCTATGGATTGGGAGTTCTTTGGAATCTGTTTTTAAAGCGAAAAACTTAAAATACAAATTGTATTCAATTTTTAGAAGTCAGATAATAAATTAAATCCAATGAAAATATTTTATATAATACTGGATAAATAATTAACTTTATTTAATGAATTTAAATTTACTAAATTTTATAGATTGGAGATATAAAATATGATAATATACTTTAGGGGCTGTGTTGTACGAGAAAAGCTTAAATATATCTCTGATGCTACAGAAACATTATTAAAACGGGCAAGTGTTGATTTTACTGTAATTACTAACGAAACATGCTGTGGATCCGTTCTACTGAGAACAGGATTTAGGGATGATGCACACGAAGTCATGAATGATACCCTTAAAAAATTAGAAGAATCTATAAAAGAGGGTGATAAAATTCTTGTTTCTTGTGCTGGTTGTTATAATACATTAAAAAATGATTATAATAAACTTTTTGGAGTCGATCTTGATGTTATACATACTTCGGAACTTATAAGTCAGTTAATAGCTGATGGAAAACTTTTGGTTAAAAAAACTCCAAATAAGGTTACTTACCATGATCCATGCCATCTTGGGAGACATTCTGGTCTTTATGAAGAACCAAGGAAAGTTATTACTGAAACATGTACCCTAGTTGAAATGGATCGTAACAGGGAAAATTCACGTTGCTGTGGAGCAGGTTCCGGTGTAAAATCTGCCTATCCTGATACGGCTTTATTAGTAGCACTTAGAAGAATTAAGGATGCAGAAGATACAAATGCAGAATTAATAGTAACAACATGTTCATTTTGTATTTTAAATCTACAAAATGCACTAAAATATCGAATGAATGAATTAGGTGATGATACTGTTGATGTTAATAAAAGTTCTATTAACAAGGTACTTGACATATCTGAATTAATTTTAATGGGGCTTGAAGATGAAGAAGTCTGAAATTGAAGCAATGAACAGGTCATTTGGTATACTTAGGGAGAGAAAGGATAAAATAATAGATGATGAACGAACTATACAACTCCAGAAACGTGTTAAAGGAATAAGGGAATATTCTATAAAAAATATGGATGTACTCGTTGAAAAAGCAGTTAAAAATTTAGAAAAAAATGGTGTGGAAGTTATATTAGCTGAAAAATCAAAAAATGCACTAGATGCAGTATATTCTATTGTAAAGGATGAATCAATGATAGCAAAGTCCAAATCAAACACCGTGGGAGAAATTGGACTCTCAGAATTTCTCGAAGATAAAGGTGTACAAGTGGTTGAAACTGATCTTGGTGATCGAATAGTACAGTTGGATCCCGATAGTAAACCATCACATCCTATTGGCCCGGCTTCACATTTAAGAATGAATGATATTGCTAAAATTATTTCAAATGAATTTAATATTGATATAAAGCCAGATCCTCGTGTTATACTTGATATAATCAAGGAAGATGTGCTATTAAAACTTACTAAATGTAATATAGGAATAACTGGTGCAAACTCAGTTGCAGCAGACGATGGTTCAGTTGTAACTGTCCATAACGAAGGCAATATAAGTCTGGTTTCAATGTTGGATATCCATATAATTATAGTTGGTATAGACAAGCTTGTGGAAACCATAGAAGATGCAGTTTCAGTTGTAAAACTTGAAACTATTTTTGCATCTGGCAAAACTGTTCCAGCTTATATGAATGTAATATCATCCCCATCAAAAACAGCGGACATCGAACAAATTATTTTAAATAATATGTACGGTCCTGGAAGGTTAGTTGTTATATTGCTGGACAATGGAAGAACACAAGCTATTAAAGAAGGTGGTGAATGTTTATTATGTATTGGTTGTGGTAGCTGTATAGTTACCTGCCCTATTTATAATGAGATCGGAAATGAATTTGGATATAAAAGATATTTTGGCGGTAGGGGAGTAATTAAGCAATTTTATTGAGGGGAATGAATCATGTTTTGATTCAGGACTATTTACTTGCACTCTCTGTGGACTTTGTACCGATAAATGCCCTGTAGGTATTAAAACCAATAATTTAATAAAAAATTTGAGAGAAGATTCAGTTGATCTTAATATCATTATAGACGAACATAAATCCATTAAAGACCGTATAAAAAAGGATGGATCACCATTCAAACAGTAGCGATATCCTTTTATATTTTATGAATTTAAAACTATTAAATCATTAAATTCAGTTGAATCAAGATGGTTTTAACTGTATTTTAATTTTTTTATGACTGGAATAATTCAAGTTAATTTTATCTTCGACTAAATTTTATATTAAACTATAAATTGTTAAGAATTATTAAATAATAATACATTTCGAATTTTTTATAAAGGTACAAAATGTTGAGGTGTTACATAATGGATAAGAAAATTGGAAGTGCATTGGTTCTGATAGTGCTTGGTTTGATAATTATTGCTTTCCCGGTTTTGGGAGTAATACCATTTGGCGTGTTAACAGGTCTTGCAGTATTATTTTTAGGTGTAGGACTTATAGCAGCCGGTTTAACAACATTGGATGATAATAGAGGACTGGGTATTGTAGAGTTAACGTTAGGTGTTTTAGCCATTATTCTTGGAATAGGATTTATTTTCAATCCAAGTTTATTCAGTTTCGTTGCTGCAGTATTTGTATTTATTGCAGGGTTATTCCTTATAATATCAGGAATAGTAGCTTTATCTACAAGAGTTGGAGGAAACATTTGGACTGGATTAATTCCTATTATTCTAGGTATTATATATCTACTTGTAGCCGTTTTTATAGCCAATCCTTTTTATTTAGGGCTATTAATTGGTTTATGGCTGTTAATTACTGGAATAATGATGTTATTCCAGAAGTAGAATAAAACTAATTTTTTTTATTTTTTTATTTTTAAAAATGTTCTCCATTTAGACTACAGCTCATAAAATATAATATATTAACATGAAATAAGCATTTTAAAGGTGTATGAGCCAGATTATTGTACAAAATATGTTTAATTGTCAAGAATTGCACATTTTAAGATAGGTATAAACGATCAAGGAGGGAATATTACAATTTACAATCTTGAACATGCTAAATTTTTTTTGATAGGATATACAGATTTAACCAATCTCAACTGAATGACTCATTTGAAAAGTTAGTTGAATATTTTGAAAATGAAGTCAACTGGGGTTTATAGTAAATATAATACTCAAATCTAATTATTTATAACTTATTAATGATTATATGCCACAATCTATATGAGATTACATTTTTCTCATTAATTTTTTTTAACTAATATTTTCCTAAATTTTAACTTATTATACTGTTAATTTCTTTAAAATTAATTAGTGGAAATCTTTAACAAGGTTGTAATTATAGTATTATTATTCTNNATGGAATATTAAATATTTTTAAATAGATTAAATTGTTATAATAAATATTGTACGGGGGAAAAGTGTGAGAGATACATTAAAAACTGCTTGTTGTTATAATTGCAAATATTTGGATGAAAATGATGAAATTAAGGAGATTAGTATTCACAAATATAAATGCACTTTATTTAAGAGTTACAAATATAAATATGCACGTTGTGAAGATCATATCGAAAATGTTCCAGGAACTGTGATACAACCGATTCACTAGATATATGGATTTTTGATACTAAATTCTAAAACTTTCCTTTTTAAATTCAAATATTAATTCAAACATATTCTAATTATTTACTCCATTTATCTCTCTGTTTTATACAATAATTGCACTATTGCATAAAAAAATAATTTAAAGATTTTATGTATATTTAAGAGATTGTAAGATGATAATCATTCATTTTAACATCAGATTATTTGTTTTAAAATTTTATTATTTTAAAATATTTTGGCTGAAGATCTCAAATCCAACTTGATCAATAAATCCACCCATACGTTTTTCAATACCGCTTTCAGTATAATAATCCAGAATTTTTTCTATATAATTTATTGCTTGATTATCAGAGAGATTTTCTGCTAATAATCTACCTTTTTTAGTTTGGAGTCCACAGGTACCGCCTACTAAGAGTTTCCATCCTCGAGGCGTTCCAATAAGTCCGATATCCCTAACATGGGATTCAGCACACGAACTTGTACAACCAGAAAGTGATATTTTGACTTTTTTAGGTGTTTCCTTTCTATGGAATTTATCATCAATTTTTAAACCCATTTGAACGGTGTTTTGGTATCCTTTTTTGCAAGATGTATTTCCTGTGCAAAATTTGACACCTCTCACACATTTACCAATAAAACCGCCAGGTTCCATTTCTAAATCTTTAAATATATCGTCAATATCCTTTTCATTAATTCCATAAAAGCCTATTCTATGTTCAGAATTCATTTTAATAATCTTAACTTTATATTTTTCTGCTACATCTGCTAGCTTATGCAATGTTGTTGGATCTAACAGGCCACCGGGGATATATGGAATTATTGCATATGTATCCATATCACGCTGCACAGCAGCCCCTTTTTCAGGCATATTTTCTTTCTTCTTTTCCATATTTCTCACCTTTATATTATTATAAAAATCTTAGCAGTTAAATTTATTTAAAAATCTTATTCCTAATTCTTAAATTCAAATAAAAAAATTTTTACAGTACAAATTGCACCTAAAATATATGGATATTATGGTCAATCAATATTTCATACTATGATGTTAAATTGATATTTTAATCAAAATAATCAATTTCTAATTGGAAATTTATATTATGTGGATATAACAAATTTATTATTATGATAGATGATGATCTAGATGAAGATATTGATGAAAGTATACAGCATTATGCACATAAAAAGAGAGAGAATACCAATTCAAGGGGATTTGTGTTGGCAATAATTATTATTTTAATTGTTGTTGTAGCTTTGATATTACTTTTTAAATAATCATTTTTCTTTTAAACAAATGAATATTATTATAATTAACTAAATAATTATTTAATGGGCATTTAGCGACGGAATGAATGTCTAAAACCATTAAAAACATCTTTTGCGGATTGTATTAATGGATGTTTAACCTTTACTGGTGTTTCCATTTTATCCAATCGCTCTATTCTAAAGTATAATGGTGGGTGTGGATCCCATGCAAGCCATTGTAGGATATTGGATGATGATGTTCTTTCCATTTGAAGACGGCTAAAACCAATTTTTCTAAGTGACTCTGCAAGTACTTTAGGTTGGCCAATATTTATGGCAGAAACAAGATCAGCCCTAGTTTCAAAGAATTTGGCCACAAAGAAAATAAGAGCCATAACCACGATAATATAAATTATTGGATTCAATATAACTAACGGGAAAAATATTGTGAACCGGAGTATGAATTCGCCGGATATAATTGAAAAGAGAACTATCGGATCCCTTCCCTTAAGATGTCCCATTTCATGCCCCAGCACACTCAATATTTCATCATCTTCAAGAGTAACTAATAAACCTGTTGTTATGAGTACCAAACCCCTGCTTGGACTTGGTCCGGTTGCGGCTGCATTAGGAACCATGGTGTTTGATATAACAATTTTAGGAATGGGTAGATCAAATTTTTCTGCTGCTGTTTTAACAATATCGTACACATCAACCTTCTTGACTAATCTTGTCTCTGGACTACATTTAAAACCATAATTTTCAAATATACTCTCTCCAAGTTCACAAGTAGGCTCCTGACCCACAGCCAATGTTTTTTCGTATATATCCTTTTTCATCTGGGTAACAATTTCTTTCCCAAACTTCTCCTTAAATTCTTGGAATTCCTTTACAGGAAGCTGATACTCCAATATGTGTACATATGGATTTGATTGGGTGATCCTCCAATTATTGCCCCTTAGATAAATTCTGTCTGAAAATATTACAATAACAAGTTGTAGGGCAATAATCGCTATTATAGCAAATCTAAGACCTAATAACAATAATAGTATAATGTTTACTCCAAAGAATAGTATGTAGATAAAAAGCAAGTTACTCCCAAAAAGCCTATCTGAAAGTTTTTTTCTAGATGTTGGGGGTTGTTCCGGTATTATATCTTCACCCTCGACCCATGCAAAGTACAGTGTTGACTGTCTAACATTTTCATGGTAAAACTGAACAGCCAATATGAGATCTTCTTTTATAGTATTTACGAACTTTTCAGGTGTAACATCATCCCATTCCATTTTCACTATTATGGGTGATCCAGAGTCCATTTCAATTTCTACTCTCCAACCTTCATCTAATTTAAAACCAGTAAAATAGAGATTTAAACCATTCTTTTCATATTCTCTCTTAATAAAACTAAAATTATCATGTTTTGGCAGTAGATAATATTTATAAACGTAATCTAAAATTTCATCTCGATGTACTGGCGCAACCGCAGTATCTATTGTAAAAGTTGTTACTTCAGACATTTTCCACCATTAAAATAGTATATTAACTTATTGTAATCAATTGATTAAATAGTTTTAGATTCACTTAATCATTTCAATATCAACTCATTATTGTAACAAGTTCATATTATAATCACTTAAGCTGTTTATCTGATCATAAAAACATTTATTTAACAATAAGAATGAATTATTGGTACATTTGAAGTAAATGTATAAAAAAAAACATTTAAGATAAGTAGAGTAAACTCAGGATTATATTATTTTTATCAGAACTTTGGATAGTTGATCCTAAAACTTATTATGGGAATATCTTTATATGGCAACTATCTATATTCTTAATAATCATATAATTTTAATGGACTCATTAGTTTTAAGTATAAATATGGGTTTTTTATAGAAAAATAGGAGGTATAAAATTTGCTTCTCTTAATTAGTCCAATAAACAGTGAAGAGGCACGTGAAGCTATCGAAGGCGGTGCCGATATAATAGATGTCAAAAATCCCAAGGAGGGATCCTTGGGTGCAAATTTCCCATGGGTTATCAAAAACATAAGGGAAATCACCCCAAAGGGCATGCATGTCAGCGCGACTCTCGGGGATGTACCATATAAACCAGGTACAGTATCTTTAGCAGCAGTGGGAGCAGTTGTTTCTGGTGCAGATTACATAAAAGTAGGGCTTTATGGTACTAAAAATTATGATGAAGCATTAGAGGTCATGGAAAATGTTGTTAAATCTGTTAAAGAATTTGATGATAATGCCCTTATTGTTGCATCGGGATACGCTGATGCCCACAGAGTAGGTGCTATAGATCCAATGGAAATACCACAAGTAGCAGCAGAAAGTGGTGCTGACATTGCAATGGTTGATACAGCACTTAAAGATGGTAAAACACTGTTTGATTTCATGGATAAAGATAAACTCAATGAATTCAATAAAATCATACATAACTACGGACTTAAATCAGCTCTTGCAGGTTCAATTAAGAAGGATCAACTCAGATTATTATACGATATTGGTTGTGACGTTGTTGGGATAAGGGGAGCAGCATGCACTGGTGGGGACAGAAATAAAGGGACTATAAACCATACTGCCGTAATGGAATTGAAGAATATGATAGAAAACTTTTAAAGTGTTAAAACCCTATATTAAAGAAATTTAAAAAAAAATTTCTTGGTACTCAAAAATTGAGTAGGAATGGAAATGGGTTTTGATAGTAACAATCAAGATTCAACAAAAATTATTTATTTGAACAATCTTTAAAGGGTTGGAGGTAACTATATGTTCTCTGAAAAGTTAAATAATGCACCCATGGGGTATACTTTTGACGATTTTATGATGCTACCATCAGTATCGTCAGTTGAACCGAAGGACGTTGAAACTACGACCCAAATTTCAAGAAATTACAAAATAAACATTCCAATCATAAGCTCTGCAATGGATACTGTTACAGAGGCCGAAATGGCAATAGCTCTGGCACAAGAAGGTGGATTAGGAGTAATACACCGAAATATGACCATAAACGAGCAAATTAATGAGATTAAAAAGGTCAAAAGATCAGGAGACCTTACAATACGTGATGTCATAACCATTGATCCAGAAGCATCAATAAAAGAAGCCCAAGAGATCATGGATGAAGAAGAGATAAGCGGACTCCCAGTTGTACAAGAAGGAATAGTTGTTGGGATCATAAGCAGAAGGGATGTAAAACCTATTCTTAACTCTACTCCTCAAGGAAAGGTAATGGATATAATGACCGAAAAGGTTGTCACAGTTTCCGAATCAACAACTCCTGAAGAAGCCTTGGACATTGCATATGAAAACAAGGTTGAAAGACTGCCCGTTGTTGACGATGGGTTTATAGTTGGTATATTGACCATGAGGGATATTCTTGCACGTAAAAATTTCCCAAATGCTTCAAGAGATAAAAAAGGCAGATTTTTAGTTGCAGCAGCTACTGGTCCATTCGATCTCGAACGCGCCATGGCACTTGACGATGCAGGAGCAGATATAATTGCTGTAGATTGTGCACATGCACACAAACCCAGTATAGTTAAATTTGCTAAGACCATGAACGAAAATATTGATGCCGATCTCCTTGTAGGTAACATAGCAACCAGTCAGGCAGCTGAAGATTTATTGTCTGCAGAAGTAGATGGTCTCAAAGTAGGTATTGGACCAGGATCCATATGTACAACTAGAATAATCGCAGGAGTTGGAGTTCCTCAGCTAACAGCCATATCAAATGTTGCAGATGTTGCAAAAAATTATGAAGTACCTGTAATTGGTGATGGTGGTTTAAGATACTCTGGTGATGTTGCAAAAGCACTTGCAGTAGGAGCCGATGCAGTTATGCTTGGAAGTCTTTTGGCTGGAACACATGAATCACCCGGAGATGTTGTTATTATGAACGGAAGAAAGTTCAAACAATACCGTGGAATGGGTTCACTTGGAGCTATGACAGGTGGAGTTGGAGCAGGAACGGATCGTTATTTCCAAGAAGTAAAGGGTCCAATGAAACATGCAAAACTTGTACCAGAAGGGGTAGAAGGAGTAGTTCCTTATAAAGGACACNNAGTGGAATAACAGAAAGTCACCCACACGACCTTATGATAACCAATGAGAGTCCAAACTACCCAACATCAAGGTTGATGTAGAACAAAATTCCTATTTTTTTATTTTAACAACAAACCAAATAATTAATATACAAATATTAATGGTGCATAATGAAATCATTTATATTACTGTGTGGGGGCAAAAGTAGAAGAATGGGTCATGATAAGGGCTCAATGAGCTTAAATGGAAAACCCATGATCATACATGTAATAAAAAATATAATAGCTGTTGCTGATGAGATTATAGTTGTTTTGAGGGATAAAAATCAGGTTGATGATTATAATAAAATTTTTGATCAATTACAATCAAATAGATCTAAACTCCACATATTCACAGATATTTTAAAAGATAAGGGACCTCTTGCAGGTATTTTAACAGGATTGGAGAATATCACATCAGATAAGGCAATGATTGTTCCATGCGATTCTCCATTTGCTTCAGAGTACTTTATAAATAAAATGTTTCTATATTCCAATGAACCAAATTTTGATGCATTTGTTCCAAAATGGCCCGATGGCAAATTAGAACCTTTACATTCCATTTATAAAAAAGATTTAAAATCTAACATTTTAAAGCTTTTAAAAGAAGATATAAGAGATGTTAAGAGTTTGATAATGGAATTGAATGTAAAATATATTGATGTTGGCTCTTTAGATGATACAGGTAGAAGTTTTTTTAATATAAATCGTATGGATGATATTTCAGATTAGAGTATGTGAAGGTGAAAACATGAAAAGAATAACTCAAAAATCATGGTTTGGTAAAAAAATTGTTGGATATGGACCAGCTCCAGTTACATGGCAAGGATGGATTGTAACATTACTCTTAATATTAACTGTAATACTAGATTTTCTACATTTCCGAATAAGCATTACTAGTATAATAATTTTTATCATAGCACTTATCGTTTTTTTTGTAATCACCATTTTAACAGGGTGGAAACCAGGAATGAACCGAAAAATAGGGAATCCATTAATTACAGTTATATATCTAATCATTTGGATAGCTTTAATAGTTCTTTTAGATACAATGACATATTTAAACCATGATTTCATAGCGAGACTAATCGTGAATGTATCAATTGTTATTGTGTTTGTGATTGTTTATTTAATATTTATAAGAAAATTATAGAAAAATTTTTAAAAAAGATTCATCAAAAAAAAAATGAGGATTCGACTGAGGATTTAAAAAAAACTTAATATGGTTTCATGATTACTATACTGGTGGACAATTTAAAATATCATGAAAATAAAAGAAAAAAAAGTGTGAGAATATTATCTTTAGAGAGGTTACTTCAGATTAAAAATCTATCTTAATAACGAGGCTGTCAAGTTAATGGGTGTTGGGCTTAATTTATATTTTTTTGAGTTCC
>PLXT01000039.1 GCA_003151535.1 Methanobacterium sp. | reverse complement strand
AAATGATAGGTACTTGACTATAATTGTATTTAGTTTCATTCATCATTTTTTTGTAAATGTAACTACCTTGGTTATGTTCAAAAATTTAATATTTATATTAGATCACTAAATATTATAAATCAAAAAATATATAGAATAAGATGTAATAAATTGTATTAGGGTGAAATAGTACATAATATGAAACATTTAATATAACATCTTGGCAGTTAAATTCAATTAATATCATACAAACAAAAATTGCTAACCAGATATTGGAGATGTTTTTTCATATAAACTAAGGTTGATGACTTAAAAATTAAAAATTTAGATGTTTATATAAAAAAACCTCTTAAAACGTTGGGTGATATGCAATGGTTGAAGTTGAATATAATAAAAAGAATTTGGAACGTTTTGTATGTACAAATCATGTCCAGTACAGATGGACAGTGTCTTTGCAAATGATAGGAAGTTAAAAATGATGGATATGTTGGACAATATGAAAGAAGGATACTTAATGCCAGAACCAACTCATATTCCGATATTTACTGTTCAATTGGAGAGGCAACTTGTAGTGATCTAGATAAGGACGAGACTTGTCAATGTACTAAATGTCCAGTTTTTAAAGAAAATGATCTTACAACAGGTTACTACTGTAAAAATGGAATTGAAGATTAATAAAAATATTATTGACTAAAAAATTAGGGAAAATGGTGATACCATGTTAGACGAAAACTGTGAAGCAGATTCAAGGAAGAAGAAAAAAATTAGTAAATAAGATAAATTCCATGATTCTACTAATCCTGAACTTATTTCAGAACCAGTATGCTTCCACGATGAAAGAATAGAAGAAAATGAAGGCAAAGATATCGATCCATTAGTACATAAAAGTGGACCGAGCTCCAGTAACAAAGAAGCAACACCAAGAACACATGGAATTACCAAGAAAAACCGTTGAAACGATTAATAATATATTTAAATAAGGTTGAAAGGGATTTAAAATAGGATAAAATTGATTACTTCTGGTTAATTGGGAGTAATGGTGGTGCCTGCAACACCATCTAAAGCATCAAAGACATTTTCTATAGATGTTATGATGGCCTTTTTACCCCCATTTTCCAGAAAATCAATGGTTGATTCTATTTTAGGTCCCATATTTCCAGAAGGAAAAAATCCTTCATTAAGATATTTTCTTGCCATTTCTACAGTTAAATGGTCTAAATCTTCTTGATCTGGTTTTCCATAATTAATCGCAACTTTATCTACATCTGTTAGAATAAGAAGAATTTCAACATTTAATAAAGAAGCTAATAGAGCTGCTGTATGGTCTTTATCAACAACAGCTTCGATACCTTGGAACATACCTTCTTCATTTTCTATTACTGGTATTCCCCCTCCACCTGCAGCTATTATTAAATCACCGTTATCGAATAATGATTTTATTGAATACTGTTCAACAAAGCCTATGGGGCGTGGAGAAGGAACAACACGACGATAACCACGCCCACTATCCTCAATAAGAGTCCAATTTGTTTCTTCACGACATTTTGAAGCTTCTAAGGCTGTATAAAATGGCCCTATTGGTTTTGAAGGTTTTTGTAGGAGTGGATCTTGTTGATGAACCATTGTTTGCGTAATAATAGTAACAACTGATTTTTCAATGCCCGAAGTTTTCAAAGAATTTTTAAGGGAGATCTGTAACATGTAGCCTATCATTCCCTGTGTTTGGGCAACACATACATCCAGTGGCATTGGTGGTAAGGTTTCTTTGCTTCTATCGTATGCAAGAAGAATATCACCAACTTGCGGTCCATTACCATGTGTTAAGCAGATGTGATAATCGTTCTCTAATAATCTAACAATTACGTTGCTGGTTTGACGTGTATTTTCAAGCTGTTCTTCTGCTGTTCCCTTATCTGAATGTTTAAGGATTGCATTTCCACCTAATGAAACCATAATGTTAGTTGTCAGTTTATCACCATCTTGTAAAAATATAATTATAGATTTATTTTCTTTTAAGAGCACATGTCATACAGTGTGCTCCACCATATCCTCCAGTTAAGTTTTTAAGGTTTAGTGGATAAGCATCGATATCTTGTTGATATATCTCTTTTTTGTGTGGAAAGAACTGACCTTCGCTGTGTAGAAATGTATAGTCCTTTTTGACTTGTTTTAAAAGATCTCCATACGTTTCTGGATCGACAGATGCCTTCTTTTTTAGGTTATTTATTACGTCTTTTACTAAACGGTCTACTTCAACAGAAATAATAGTTCCGTTTTTAACACATAAAAAATTTGAGGCGTATGCTAAATATTCCAAAGTTGTGATATCTATAATTTCAAAACCTTTAGATGTGATATAATCGTGTAAATTTGTATGCATGTTGATTTTATTATACTCTCCAATACCTTCCCTCTGATATATTTCAACCTCTGCATTTTTTAACAGTATATCACATCCAACAACAACACCATCTGAAGCAACATTGAAGTAAGTATCTAAATGCATGTTCATCATATAATCAGTTTTACCCGGAGGTAAAAGAGGATGCGTTGGTTGGTGGACAATAGCCACCTCACTGTAACCTACACCATTCCTCAGTATCTCCTCTACACCCGCCATATTGGTTCTATCTCCAACACCTATTAGGGCAAATTCATCCATTGGAATGAAATCTCCACCCTCAAAGGTACCAGGATTTTTAACTTCACATGTTACAGGTATGTTAAGACACTCCCACAGAAATTTAGTTATCTCTGGTTCTCTCATTCTTTGTGGTTTGGACATTCTAGAAACTATTATGCCCATATCTGTAACTGCTTGCTGATCCCTCATGAAATATAGATTTGAAAGTGGTTCATTTTCTGTTACATGGAGCTGAATCATTCGAGTACCAACACCTGATTCGAGTTTTACAGTTGGATTTAGGAGCAGTGAGTTGTAGTAGTAATTAGAATCTAAAATATCCCTATTTTTTTCTGACTCATATTTAGCATATTTAACTTCGTAAATGTCTCCGGTGTAGGATATTTTAGCATTAGCTAAATCCATTAGTTTTTCTCTAATAAAATGGGATTCATCAGCTAGATCTAATAGTTTTTCTTTTAAGGAAATTATACCAATCTTAAATTCATGTTTTAAAATATATCTAAGGATTTCATGTTCTTTAATGGCCTTTTCCATGCTGAATGATCTTTCGTAAAGTGATGCAAATGGATCAAGAAGTCCAAAGTACATTTCTATGCCTGGTGAATGTACAGCTACCTTTCTGAGAGTATCCCATTCCGCATTTATCTTTGCTTTCATGAATTTTTACCTAAAAGTTTTTATACCCAACATTTATTAACTTATATTTATAATTTAACTTATTTCAATTTATTAAATTTTTATACGGTATAAATTATATAGTTGATGTTCCATATAATAATATTAATTAAAACTTGAAATAAATTTGCATATTTTTTTGGCGGTGATAATACGATTCCTGAATTGATTAATAGGCTATATGAAACTAACATAATATCAAAAAAAGATTTAGCTTCCCTCACTCCATTAAAAAAGGATTATGATAACAAGTTTGGAAATTTTCTAGTCGATAACAATTATTTAACCAAAAAGGATCTTAAAACTTTTTCAAAAGAAAACCAAGATTTTTTATTCGGTTTATTCAATGAATGGTTAATTAAACATTCAAAAATTCCAAATGCCATAATATGGCGTGGAAATGCTTCCAAAGAAAATCCTAACGGTATACCATTTACATATAATTTATGGGGGCAAGATAAAAAAAGGGAACTATCAACAAATTTTTGGAATACATTAATGGATATTTCACAGGGTCTTAATGAAGTGCCTGAATGTACAGTTAATTTATCTGATGATGGGACTGTATATTCAACAGATCTTAAACCACATGATGCTTGGATTTATTATATTACATATATTGCCCATTCCATTAGGGTTGAAATAGATAGATTGGTTCATTGGTCTATTTTAAGATATAATAATAATCAACTGGGGTTTTTACTAGATAGCAATACTTTTTTTGAATATTTTGGAAGTGAAGATGTTTACTCTATTATAAGATGGGATAAATCCCTTTTCAGTCATGGCGCAGTTACAATGGGAGATCCAACTAGAATATATGATTTTATTGATAATGGAAAACTCATAGGTATGACTCGTTGGGGAACTATTGGAAGATTTTTAGGATGGTGTAGAGATAAACTCGTACATTTTAATGGTGAAAATAATCCTGAAGATTACCAGAAATACTGGCAATATGAAGGTTATCCTCCAGTTGAAAGAATTATAAATGGTACCAAACTACCAGATACAGAGACTGAACATTATACTGCGGGATGTTTTGGAACAACCGGATTATTACGTACTATTCTTCGAACAATTAACATTCCTGTACTTTTAGAGGAAAGATGCAGTCATGCAATGCCCCACTTTGCATACGATACAACACATGAATTTTACCTTTCACACGGAGATGATCCCTACAACAGCCTTTACAAGCACAGCACACCTCAATTTATACCATTAGAACTGATAATTGACCGTAATAAATTTGAGGAATGGTTTAATAAAGATTTGTCCAATGAAACTATCTGTAATAACGTTGGAAGACATGCAATTGAACTTGCAGTTGAATACATTCCCAATCAACTGTTAAAAATATATTGTGACGATATTTCCAACGGAAGATCTCCTGAAGAGGGGAGGATTTATAATGAAATATTTCGGGATCATATATCCGAATCTGAATTAAAACTATTTGGATTCTGGGAACGATTAAAAAACAAGACAGAATCATTGGGTGGATGTGAATATATTCAAAATATTTAGAATAATAGTCTAATAAATTTAGAGGTGTATATTTATGACCAAATTTGATGAACTAAACAAAATTTATACTACTGCAGAAAAAGATTTCAAAGATTACAGGTGGACAAGTATAGAATTTGCTGTAAAACTCGGTAAAGGACTTGCTGATTATTTTGGATGTGACTATGAAGAGATACAATATTATCAACCACCCGATAATGAAGGTAAATCCATTGAAGCTCATCCACGTGATGCACTTCTAATAGATACTGACACATCATGGCACTATGGTATGGGATTAAATCTTTACGTTGAAAATAACAAAGATAACCCTGCAATGACCTATATATTTGATTTAGCACTGAAAAAAGATAATGAAAACTTTGGCCTTCGATTAATGAAAGAGAAAAAAGAATTCAACTTAAATCCTAATAACCCAGAAGATTTAAATTCGTTTTATGACTTTATTTATAACACGATCAAAAACAGGTTTGAAGAAGAACTTACAAAATTTTTAAGCAACAAATCACACGAACACTTTCCAGAATACGGTTAAACTTAAAAGGAATCCATAGAAGAGGAAGTGAAGATATTTGAAGAATAATAATGATTTAGATGACTTAGATCATAATTTAACAGATCTAAATAAAATAAAGGGTAAGAAGTTAGTAAATTATGAAACAAAAAATTTATAACATTTAAAACAATTTTCACTTACCTTCAAATCATCAACTAGCTCAAAAACATCTGAAACCATTAATATATTTTTAATAGCCCAAAATATAAACTTTAAAAAGCAGGATAATAATTTGGATAATGTTTTCACATCAGTAAGAGTAGATGATATCATGGGAAAAAATCTAGTTGAATACGAAGACTGGCACACAGAAAACTTGGCGGATACAGGCAATTTAACTGGACCACAGTACAACTTAACCTTAACATTTGAAGATGGTTACTCCATAGAGATCTGGGACTACCATTAAAAAAATGAAAAATAAAGATAATATATTTAAATTTATTTTTCTATTTACCTTCTAAATTTATAAACAAGCTACCATTGTGGGTTTCTTGAAAGTTAGGAAGCTTATTTTTAAGTTCATTCCATTTACCTTCGTTTTTTATACATCCTGGATCTGGTGCTTGTACATCATTGAAATAGGTGTATGCTCTTGCTCTACATCCACCACAAATATTTTTGGATTCACAACTTCCACAATTATCCTGTAGTAAATCCTTATTTTTAAGATCAACAAGAAGATTATTTTCTGTCCATATCTGATCGAAGTCATCGTTCATCAGATTTCCTAATTTTAATTCTTCTGTTCGTGGAAAGAATACACAAGGATATAGATCTCTGTTTGGTTCTATACCCATATAAAATCTACCAGCACCACAACCTCCAACAAACTCGGCTAGTTGCATTAATTGGGGATTTTTATATTGGGGATTGTAAAAATGGGTTGGTATAACAGAAGAATCAGTTTGTAATGATTCAGCTACCGGGGCATACTGGGGTGCTGTAGAAAGAACCTGCATATTTCCATTCATATTTTCATTGTAGGCTGATTTCAATAATTCAAACCTATTTTTAGGAGAAATATCCATTCACTGATGTTTGTACCGTTTCCAGTAGGTATAAAATTGTATATCATAAACCAGTGTGCACCGATATCACGTATAAATTC
Organism: Methanobacterium sp.; assembly: GCA_003151535.1. Classification (GTDB taxonomy): domain Archaea; phylum Methanobacteriota; class Methanobacteria; order Methanobacteriales; family Methanobacteriaceae; genus Methanobacterium_B. The sequence goes on along the minus strand of PLXT01000039.1, from coordinate 7,891 downwards.
AATAATATCTGGTATTTCATCGATATTGTGGGTTGTAACCGTTGTTGCAACTTCAACAAAGAGATCAGCATCTACACTATTTTCAACAGCTTGAATAGCCTTGTCCCATGAACCTTCAACACCACGAAAAGAATCATGAGTTTCGGGATTAAGACTATCAATGCTTATTTGAACAAATTCTAAGCCTGCATCTACAAATTTGTTGAGTTTAGATTGTTTTGAAAGCTTATAACCATTGGTTGCCATTGCAGGATACATTCCAAGTTCTTTAGTAAGTTTGATATAATCGGTGATATGGGGATTTGATGTAGGTTCTCCACCTGAAAATGCAATCGATGTAACACCTGCCTTTGAGATAATCTCTAGGCCCCTAATTATTTCCTGGTTTGTAAGTTCATTTGAACTTCTTTTTCCAGCATCTTCATAACAATGTGCACATTTCAGATTACAAGCATTGGTAATATTCCAAACTACTTGAAATGGAGCTCCTGGAACGAATGGTTTTTTCACACCAAAAGTTCCTATGCCTTTGATTACACTACTTAATCCTCGAATTCAATATGGATCTTTCATCAGTTCTTCAAGTTCTTTTTCAGTAGTTCCAAAGCTTTTTATCCCTCTTTTAATGATGAATGAAATTACTTTAGATAATGTTCTGCATTTCATGCATGCATTGTCGCGTTTACCAAATAATAGTTCTAATCCAACTTCCAATCTGTTTCCATTGTCTTTTTCACAGTAATCAAAAGTTCGACTCAGAATAAATTTTGATAGTGGATTATTAGCAACACCCTTGAATGAATTGATCATATCCCCAACATTCAAATCATTCATATCAAATTTATTTCCTGATTCATCATTTTCCATAGATTTCCCATCCCACAATTAATACAAAAAAAATACTAATCAAATCCTTATTAAATATTAATAATTAACAGTCTATTACATATTAGTACAGCATAATTATTATATTTTGTTAATATTAAACATAAAAAATTATTGTATTTGGTACTTACATTCGTATAATGGAAAAGAATTTAGCTTGTAAAACAAAAATTACTTTATGGATCTAAGTGGAAATAGTCGAATATTGTTTTTACTCTTTGTAGGTGTTTTCATGGGTTCCCTCGATATTGGGATCGTTGGACCGGCACTTCCTTCTATTCAAACATATTTTGTTGTAAATGAGCGTGTATTATCATGGGTTTTTACCATATACATCCTTTTCTTCATGATTGGGACTCCTTTAATGGCTAAACTTTCTGATATTTACGGTCGAAAATCTATTTATATTCTTGATATTTTTTTATTTGCTGTGGGTTCATTAATTACCATCACATCATTTTCATTTGAAATGCTCCTTTTAGGCAGGGCAGTTCAGGGTATTGGGGCGGGTGGAATATTTCCGGTGGCCAATGCATTTATTGGTGATATATTCCCACCAGAAAAGAGAGGAAGTGCTCTAGGAATATTGAGTTCTGTTTGGGGTTTATCAAGTGTTTTAGGGCCGGTCTTAGGAGGATTGCTCTTGAACTATAGTTGGCAATTGCTATTCATTATTAACATACCAATAGCTGCAGGAGTTCTTATTGGAAGTATTTATATACTACCAAAATCTGTCAGAAATCGTAAAATAGTATTTGATTGGTATGGGATAATTATTTTAGGTCTTATGGTAGTTTCTTTAGCCTATGGTTTGAACCAAATAGACACGAATCATTTTGTAAATAGTATATCATCACTCGATGTATGGCCGTTTCTGGCACTTAGTTTATTACTCTTGCCAATCTTGTGGAAAGTGGAGAAAAAGGCTAATGATCCTTTGATTCAAGTTGATTTGTTTAAAAATCGGGAGGTAAAACTCATTAGTAGTATCTCAATTGGAACTGGACTGATACAAGCCTCAACAGTATTTGTACCAGCATTTGTTGTTGTTGCATTATCATTTAGCACAGCCAATGCAAGTCTAATGTTAATGCCAATAGTCGCAACCATGGCAGTGGGAGCCCCAATAGTTGGAAAACTACTAGATAAATTTGGTTCAAGGAATATAATGGTAACAGGAGCTATTACCATGATGATGGGACTTTTTATTATGGGAATGTTTTCTAGATCTTTTTATCTCTTCATATTAGCAGGAATTCTAATTGGAGTAGGGATGAGCACAGCAATAGGATCTCCTCCCCGTTATATCATGCTGATAGAAAGTCCACCCAAGGAAAGAGCATCTGGTCAAGCATTAATTAATATATTAACCAGTGTTGGCCAACTTATGGGTGGTGCATTAATAGGGGCGGTAATAGGATCTTATGCCGGTAAAATAGGAGGATATGAACTTGCATATTTATGTATAGGATTTGTAGCAATTGCAATGACAATTTTAGCTATAGGACTTAAAAATAAGCAAGAACAAGTTAAAACAATGAAATTATCGTTTAAACCCGAATAACATATAGATATTATATTCATGAATAAGAAAGGATTTGATTATCAATTCCATTAGAAGATTATCCTAAATTAAAATATTATTTTTATTTATCACTTTTATTGATAAAATCAGTAAATCTTTTATTTATAGTGAAGTACCAAAAGTTNNTTTAAGAGGGTTAAATACAAGATATAGTATGGTGCATAAATTCAACAAGTTTAATAAATTACGTTCTTAACTATAATTAGAATTTTCTAATTTCGAAGATTTAATTTGGAATGTAATACATAATATAATTGAGGTGTTCTAATGCTTTCGAAAATACCAATTGATATAGGAAAGATAAAAAAAGATGATTTGGATAAAGAAATACTCCGCGCAGCTATTATTGGAGAACTTGATGCAATAAACCTCTACGAAGAATTCGCAAACATGACAGAAAACAAGGATCTCAAATCAGTTCTTATGGATGTTGCTGGAGAAGAAAAAACACATGTAGGTGAATTTCAAACGATGCTCCTTAGAATGGATAATGAACAGGAAATTGAATTAGGCAAGGGTAAAAAAGAAGTTGAAGAGTTAACTGGAAAAAAATAAGATCTATATCCATTGAATAATTGGTTTTCTGATATAAACCATTAAACAAATTTTTTTAATTTCATCTTTTTTTAAATTTGATATAAATATTCTAAATTGTTTTGGAATATGATTATAAAGTTTTTAGATAGATATCTAGAATAATTTTTTGCTAATTTAGTGTTTATTTCTTTAAATGTAAAGTTTTGTAAATAAAAATAATTATATCATTTATAAACAGGAGGTAGGGGCAGGGAATCTATTGAGACTCAGGAGCAGATGTGATAAATTAATTTCAAAAGGTGATCTTTTACTCCCTACCCAATTATTATATTATTGTAAGTATTATTCGAAATTTTGGAATATAAATCATAAAATAAAATAAAGAGTAGAGAGCGGTTCTTTCACTTGGGGGTTACCAACTTCCATAGTTGATAAAAAAAAGCGGTGAACCAAATCGTCTATACTTCACATTATATTTTGTTTTTAAAAATTATTAAAAATTTGGGTTAATAAATTTCGTTATTCACAATAATTTAAGATCATATAAAATTCAATTTATCCGATTATAAGCATGAATCACCACTTAATTTTTATAGATCAAAAACCCTACAAAATTTCATTTATAGGATATATAATATTATATTTAGTAATAAAATTAATTTCTTTTAGTATTAAGCATATCAATCAGTTTATCTTTAACTTCAAATTTGATTGTGTAATGTTCTGTAGATGTATAATTTAAATCCCCAATTGGAGTAACAGATGATACAAAATTAATTGGATATTCTTCTTTTTTTAAATTTTCAGGATGACATATGTTAAAATAGAACCATTTAGCATCTGGTTCATATTCAAATTCTGCTGAAATGGTGTTATTTCCATTTATTAATTGGACATTTTCTTGAAAATAATCTATGAAAACTTCTTTTATTTCTTCAAATATTTTATCCCCCATATTTTATCACCTGTTAATAATTTATTTTTTCATACCAAATATTTTTTATGGAAATTTAACAATTGTTATTTTTGTATAATATTTCTTAAAAAAATAAAAAAAACTGACTTTAATCTTATTTAAAGATGATTTGTTCATAATATGTAAAGATACAAATGCCAAATATCAGTGGAAATTTATATCAACAAAAAAATTTATAAATTTTAAATGATATAAAGTATATCAAGATGTAATAAGTTGAAATAAGAGATTTATTAGTAATTGTAGTAAAACTTTTGATGAAGGAGTGATATAATGAACAATATCATATATTATCTAATTGTTATAATCCTTATAATTATTGTATTAAGGTTATTAGGACTATTTTAAGGTTAATTGAATAATTTGGGGAATTAAAATAAATATGATGTGATATAAATATAAATAAAGAAGATTGATGTAAATTAATTTAATTCAAAGGAGGGACATATTTATGGATGTGTTAATGAAATATCATAAAGATATGCATGAAAAAGAGGTAATAGATAGTTATGGTAATGTATTAGGTAAAGTGAAGGATATAGCATGGGATGAATCCACTAAGGAGATAAAGTTTTTTGAGATAGGTACTGGTGGAATAATGGAAATGATAGGCAGGGGAGATAAGAAAATTCTTCCATTTGATATTATAGATAGTATTGGAGAAAAAATATTAATAAATACAGAAACCACAGAACCTATGAAAGAGTATAATTCTAAGGTTAAAGATATTCCAAGGGTTAAAGATATCTCTGTAGTTGATAACAGTTCTAAGGTTAAAGATAGTTCTAAGGTTACACATACATCTAGGATAAAGGATATTTCCAAATTGAAGGCTAAAAAAAATGTTGAGGATATTAAAAAGGCTGATGACACCATGAATATGGATGATATCGAAGACACAATTGAAGATTTTAGAATAAGAAACGGCTTTTAAATAATTATTTATCTTTTTTTATAGAGTTTTTGCAGGATATATATATATATATATATATTAAATCCTAAAGAAAATCTGACTTTGAGAAAGTGTATCAGTATTGGAAACGAAGATTTAGAATAATTAAATCAAACAGTTAGTAATCAATAAAGTATTATTGTTCCTACTCTTAAATTCTATATATGAGAAGGGTTTTAATACATTATATTTTTTTAAATATATTTGTAATTAAAAAAAAATAGAATAGGAGAATTAAGATAGCTCTTTTACAGCTAATTCAATATCGGATGCGTAAACAGTCACTCGTCCAGCATGCCTTGCAAGTAAAACAGCTTGGCGAGATATGCTGTCTGCTGATTCTTCTACAACATTTTCTAAAGCTTCTTTTGCATCCTCTCCAATTCTTTTTCCACCAACATTTTTTATTATTCTTCCAAATGGAACTATTGGCAGTTCACTCATATTTATCACCATATACATTAATAACTTCATTTTATTTAAATTCACCGTTATTCACCCTAAATGACCCTATTTCGATCATAAAATATATAATTGTTTACAATATTCATGGCTAAAATATCACATATAATAATTTTAAGCCGAGATATATTTCATAGAATTTAACACTGCACCATATAACATTACTGTTAATAGATTAAATATGACTAATTGTAAATCGATACTCTAAATAGGAGAAACATCAAGTCAAAAAACTATTTCATACCCATGTTGATCCCTCCCAAAAAAGTAAAATATACAAACCAACGAATTCCTGTATGGTAAAAGTTCATGGAAATTTTCGATATGGGATCAAGGTTCTTTGTTATCGAAGACGGTAATCTGAAAAACAGTTCAAATACATTACAAATAGATAAACTGAATAAAAAAAACTTTTGAAAGTAAAAACAAAAAATCCTACTTTAAAATAATTAAATAAAAGTTCTAACACAATTTAAAGCATATAAACAGATGTATAACACCCTTAAATTGGTTAAAAACTCATTAAATAATGCTCATATTAAATTAATCTAAATGTATGTATATTTAATAAAACTTATTTTAGTATCTTCTACCATGACAATTTAATCAATTCTACTATTTCTAGAGATTCTTCATCTAAATTTTTTATTAATTCTTCTACCGGTTGATTAAACCAATTATCCAGCTCAACAACCTGTTGAGGGCTTAAATTATAATGATTATTTAAAAAAGTGTAATGTAATGGAATTAGATCACGTATAGTTTTGTTACTTCTTAAAAAAATTGGGTCTTCTAACTGTGATAGAATAAAATCTGTGTTTAAATCTTGAAATAATGGTTTGGTTGATAAATTTTTAAATTCGATTCTTAATCCTTTTGCTGTTAATTTAACTTTAATTTCAATCATAAGATTTCACCTGCATTATTGTATTTAATATCCTGTACTTATATCATATTGTTTTATCAAATAGTAATTACTAATTACTTAATTTTAGCTTATATCAGTTTTCTTTGTGGACAATTATTTGAATTATTTAAGATTAAGCAACATAATGAGTGTACAAATATAATCAAAACGTTTAGGCATATTGGTTTTGCAATATAATCTATAATCGGTGCTATTTACCTTGTTGGTGCAACTAGTACCATGGTATTCAATATTGCATTTAAAACCCTAATATAGGCCAAATAAACACAAAACAGATAACCTTTACCTGAATAGAAAAATAGTAGGAAAAATTTGATAAAAAGTTTAACAAATTTACTCGTTATTTAAATTTTTTTTATCCTTAATTTTTGAAATTTGAGGATGTCTCTTAAATTTTTTATTTTTTCAATGTTTTTTTTAAGATTTTATGTATTTGACTGATAATTTGGGCCTGATTTGTTTTGTTTTAGTTTATGGATTCTTTTTATGTTGTGTGAAATGCTAATTAAGTTGTTTTCAACTTGTGTTTGTTTTATTCCACGTGTTAAATACTCTGTGTACTTTAAATTTTCTTTAATGTTCCCAAATGGCCATTCTACTGTCATTTTACGTTTTGCAAACTCTATTTTGCCTTTTTCAGTTTCCATTTTCAAAGCCATACGCTTTGATAATACATCACCATAATCCGTTATAATTCTTATCTGATTCTTTCCTGTACATTCTAATTGATTTGGACAATTTAAGCATTTATTAGTATAATATTGGTGCATATTAATATTATTATAATTATAAGTCTTTTTATATTCTAATTTTTCATTATTAGGACATAAATAAAAGTTTTTTTCGTAATTGTATGTAAAATTATGTTTAGAAAATGGTTTATAAGTTTTGAAATGTTTTTTAGTTTCATGTGCTTGTTTTCTATTGGGTATATACCCATCAAGTTCGTTATTATCTAAATATTGTAAATTAGTTTTAATAAAATATCCGTTATCAGCGCTAATTGCAATTTCGTCTGGTAACGGTCCAATTGTATTTATTGTTTGTTCTATTTGTGGTATGAGTTGATGGTGGTCTGTAGGGTCTTGTGTTACACTGTTTGCAAGTATTATTCCCGAATTATAATCCACATCAAGTTGCATGAAAGTTCCATACGATTCTTTTTATTCAACATCCAACGTGATTCGGGGTCTGTTAAACTCACTGTTTTTTGTTTGGTCTTTTTTAATTCTTTTTCCACATTTTCTAGTTTTTTCAAAACTAATTCTTTTTGTTCAGGACTTTGAATTGCTTGTTTTAATAATTTTTCAGAAGTTTTATTTAGTTTATTTTCATTGTTAGTGTCAGAATTGGTGTTTCTTACTTTTTTCATGATTTCATGGACTTTGGTGCGTGATAAAAGTTCAGATGGTATTTCATCGCCTCGTTTCTCACCATAAAGCTTGTCTTCTTCTTCATCAGCTTCTATCCCTTTTTTTAAGAGTTCACGAATTGTGTTAATTTCTTTTTGATTAATTAAATTAGCTGCTGATGCGTTAGCTTTAATTTTAGTACCATCTATAGCCA
>PLXT01000007.1 GCA_003151535.1 Methanobacterium sp. | reverse complement strand
TGTGGTGGTCCGAGTGGGTTTGGTACACAGTTAGCCTGTTATAATGATGGTTCGCCAATTACAATAACAACACCAAAAACAATTCAATCTAATTTTGTTAACCCATTTCTGGTATACGGTCAAGTGGGCCATAGCAGTAGCGTAAATTTTTGTAATAATTGTGGTGGTCCGAGTGGGTTTGGTAACCAACAAGCTTGTTCATTTAGTGGGTTTGACAGGTCAATACAGTTTGATAATTTACAATACACAGCTGATAGTCGAGATAATGCTTTGGGGTTTAGAATTAAAGATGATGGTAGTATAGGTTATAGACTACTAACAGTTACTGGGGTTTGTTCTGGTGACACTACAATTAGTGGTTACACAGTTGAAGAAGGTTATTCACCTAGTGGAATGGTTCAAAGTAATGTTTGGACAAGTATTATTGTTAGATATTCAATGTATGAAGCATATGATTTTTGTGATTTAGACCAGAATAAGCCAGCAAGATTAGGGCGACTTAGTTTTTATGTAAATGGCAAGCTTAAATATTTTGTTGATGACTTTAAGGAGTTCATTGCCAGAAGATTAAATGATTATTTTGAAAAACAAGTTGCAGTACCATTTAATATTAGCTTGGGTGGCGGATCACAGGGATTACTAGAAACACAAACTTTTGATGGGCGAGATTTGGCTGATTTGGGGTTGGATATTGAACAAAACTTTGCTGGTACTTTCATAGGTAACATATCCCAATTCAAATTCAATCTATGTGATTTATATTTTGATGATATAACAAGTATTTACAATAACGAAGCTTCCCGTTACACAGTATAATACTCTAATTGGCAGGATACCTGAAACAATTGATAATTAATACAACCATTAGTAATTTCTAACATATTTATCTATAACTCTAGTTTTTCTATTAAAAATTAGGTGTAAAAAATACATAAATATGCAAAATAATTTAATATTAAGAGTTCTTACCAGCCCATATGGGGATATTACAAAGGGTAGTGTATTAAACCAACAAGAATTAGATGGTAATCAAATATTCTTAAAGGGCTTAGAGATAAATACTATTGGTATCTTGGGACAAGAAGTCGTTATAACTAGATATAATGGCGATCAACTTTTTGCAAATATTATATCTATTTCTGGTGGAACTGATTATGCTACTATCACAGGTGGTACTTATAATAATAGCAACGGTACCTTAACCTTAACAAATTTAAGTGGACATAGCTTTCCTGTTAGTGGTTTTTATACTGGTGCTACGGATATTCATGTAACGGGTGGTACTTATAATAACACCAACGGTAGTGCAAATTTTACTAATAACACTGGTGGTACTTTTACAGTTACAGGGTTCACTCTTGGAACTACATTTATAACTGCTACCACATACAATGCTGCAACAGGTACATTATTAAGTACAACAAATAACGCGGTCGTTATTAGCGCAGGTACATGGACTTATTTGAGCGCTGCAACAATAAATGGAAATACAATAAGTCTAGGTTTAAATGGTGGTATAGTAACAAGTACCACAATTAACGCAGTTACTGGCGGAACGTACACTAATGGTACGATCACACTTAAGGGCACAGGCACGTTAGGTAGCATTAGTGGTTTTTCAACAGCAAATACCTACACAACTGGCAGCACATATAATGCAGCTACTGGTGTATTGAGTAACACTAGAAATGATGGTGGTATCTATACAGCAGGTGTTTGGTATTATATTAGTGCAACTACATTAAACGGAAACACTTTAAATACTGTCCCAAATGGTGGGTTGGTAACATATTCTACAATTAATGCTGTTACTGGTGGTACATATAATAATGGTGTGATTACATTACAGGGTAGCGGCACATATGGCGCAACTATCGTTGGCCTAAGCACAGCTAATACCTACACAACAGGATCAACATTTAATACTGGTAGTGGTGTATTGACTAGTGTAAGAAATGATGGTGTAATATACACGGCAGGAACATGGAACTATTTAAGTGCTGCTACTGTAAACGGAAACACAATAAGTTTAATATCTAATGGTAAATCTATAACAGCAAGCACAATTAATGCAGTTACTGGTGGTACATTTAGTAATGGTGCTATTATATTACAAGGTAGCGGAACATTAGGCAGTATAGGTGGTATACCAACAGCAAACACGTTTACAACTGCGTCAACTTATGATACAGGTGCAGGTATATTAACACACACTAGAAATGATGGAGTTACATACACTGCTGGAACATGGAACTATTTAAGTGCAGCAACATTAAGTGGAAATATAATAAGTGTAACTTCCAATGGTGCATTAACAGTGAAAACTACTATTGTCGCCGCTACTGGCGGTACGTATAGTAGTGGAGTTATAACATTACAAGGTAGCGGTGTGTTAAGCACCATAAGTGGTTTGATATCCGCTACTACAACAGGTAGTACTTATAATGCAGCAACTGGTGTTTTAACACAAACAAGAAATGACGGCTCTACCTATGCGGCTGGCCCATGGAATTATTTGAGTGGTGCTACAATAAATGGAAACACAATAAAACTAGTATCTAATGGTGGGATCATATCTGCAAGTACAATAAATGCAGTTACTGGTGGAACATATAATGCTGGAACAATTTCATTATTAGGCAGTGGTACATTAGGTAGTATAAGTGGGTTATCATCAGCTAATACATTTACAACGGCTAGCACATATACTGCTGGAACAATAACATTTGTTAGAAATGACGGACAAACATATACTACTACAGGTTTATACACTGGTAAAACGGATGTATTTGTAACAGGTGGTACGTTTAATAATATCACAAATACTATTGTGTTTACTAATAACACTGGTGGAACCTTTAATGTTTCAGGTTTTATTATTACAGGTGGTAGTGGTTCTAGTGGCTCAACAATTACTGGTGGTTCTTACAATAATGCAACTGGTATTGCAACTTTCCATAATAGTACAAACGGATCGTTTCAAGTATCTGGTTTTACAAACATATACAATAGTGATGGTAGTTTATTAACTAATAGAATTGTTAACTTAAATAATTACTCTTTATATTTCTCAAGCTCAACACAACCAAATCTTCTTACATTAAGCGGTACTAACGTGGGTATAAGTAATGCTTCGCCAAATTTTGTATTGGATGTTAATGGTGATATTAATTTTCCTGCAACCACAGGTTCAACTTTTGGTATTATAAGACAAAATGGTGCAACTTTATTACATACTTATGGTACGCAAAATTTATATTTGGGTAGCGGTGCTGGTAATTTTAATGCTACTAGTAATAATATTGCAATAGGTTATCAATCTTTTACCAATAATTTACTTGGTGGTTCTAATACCGCTATTGGTGCGTTTGCATTACATTCAAACGTATCTGGAACAAGTAATGTTGCAATTGGTGCTAATGCTCTTTATAGTGGATTAAGTAGTAACTTAAATGTTGCAATTGGTACCAATGCTCTTTACAGTAACACTTCAGATTATAACTTAGCTATAGGTGATAGTGCATTGTATTCAAATACTACTGGTTCTTTTAATGTGGCATTTGGTGCTGGTGCATTGACCACAAATATTACTGGTAATAATAATGTTGCTCTTGGTGTAGACTCATTATCAAGCACAAGTGGTGGTTCTAATAATATAGCATTTGGTTTCCAATCCTTATACAATAGCATTACTGGTGATTCGAATATTGCAATTGGTTACGAAACTTTATTTAATAATATTACTGGTTCGTCAAACGTTGTAATAGGTAACCAAGCTGGGTACTATGAAACAGGAAGTGATAAACTATACATTGCAAATAACTCTGACAGGGCATTAATATATGGTGATTTTAAAAATAATATGGTTGGTATTAATACTTTAACACCAACTAACGCTTTAACTATTAGTGCTACAAGCAATCCACTTGCTTTGATCGGCTTACAAGCTAGTACAGATACAGTATTATTAACAATAGATGCTTACGGAGTAGTTCATACAATACCTTTGTCTGTTATTAGTGGTATTACTGGTTTCACTGGTAGTACTACTGTAGGTAATGCAGTTACTGGTGGTACATATAGTAATGGTACAATCACACTTAAGGGCACTGGTACTTTGAGTAATATCACTGGCTTGCCTTTAATAACACCATATATTGTAGGGTTCGCCTATAGTAGTAATACATTTACTTTAACCAATAATACAGGTGGTACATTGAGTACCACAATAAATACAGTTACTGGATTAACTGTTAATGGCGCATTATCAGCAGCAACAATATCGGCTACCACATATTATGGTAGTGGTCAGTACTTAACTGGTATAGTGGGATCATTAAAATATTATGCGGAATTTTCTGGTAATCCAGGAGTTTCCCCATTTGTTAAAAGTTCAGGTAGTATAGCATTGGGTGATGGAACACAAGCGTTGGGAACTGATATGCTAGTATTCGGTAATGCTGCTGGTCAAGGTGCAACTAATGCAAATTATTCAATTTTATTGGGTGATTCTACTGGTTATCTTGCGACAAGTGCTCAGTACTCAAACTTCATTGGTTATCAAGCTGGTTATCTTGCAACAGTTGCAAGTGCTAGTACATTCATGGGTTACAATGCTGGCTATGGTTCAACAAATGCAAATAATTCAAACTTCTTGGGTTACTATGCTGGTGAGAACGCATCAAACGCAAATAATTCAAACTTCTTAGGTACTGCAGCTGGTGAGAACGCATCAAACGCAAATAATTCAAACTTCTTGGGTCAAGCCGCTGGTTATAATTCATACAGCGCAAGTAATTCAAACTTCTTAGGTTACCAAGCTGGTGCATATGCGCCAAGCGCAACTGGTAGTACGTTTATGGGTTATAATGCTGGTAATGCAGCAACAAGTGCAAATGATTCATTGTTCGTTGGCTCATATGCTGGATATCTTGCAACAAATGCAAGTAATTCAAATTTTCTTGGTTTTAATGCTGGTTATCAAGCAACTGGTGCAACTGGTTCAAACTTCATGGGTCAAAATGCTGGTAATGCAGCATCAAATGCGCCGTATTCGAACTTTTTTGGTAATCAGGCTGGTAATGGTGCAACAAATGCAAGCTTTTCAAACTTTTTTGGTTTTCATGCTGGTCTAATTGCAATAAATGCAACTTATTCAAACTTCTTTGGACCTTCAGCTGGTTATAATGCACAAAATGCGACTGGGTCAAACTTCTTTGGTAGCTCTGCAGGTTCAAGTGCAACCAATGCGACTAATTCAAACTTTTTTGGTAGCTCTGCAGGTCAAAGTGCTGGCAATGCAGCTAATTCAAATTTCTTTGGATACCAAGCTGGTAACATTGCTAGTAATGCATTTGGTTCAAATTTCTTTGGGTATAATGCTGGCAATAATGCGGGAAGTGCTTGGTACTCAAACTTCTTCGGATATAGCGCAGGTACCCTAGCAACTGGCGCAAATAATTCAAACTTCATTGGTTATTATGCTGGAAATGGCGCAACAGGTGCGAGTAATTCAAACTTCTTTGGTACTATGGCTGGTAGTGGCGCAACAAATGCGACTGGTAGTACATTCATAGGTTACAATGCTGGTAATGGTGCAACAACTGCAAGTGATTCATTATTTGTCGGAAATGGTGCTGGTTACCTTGCAACTGGTGCAAGTAATTCAAACTTCATTGGTTATCAAGCTGGGAAAAATGCAAATGGTGCATATCAATCAAATTTTATAGGTTATCAAGCTGGTTTAGGTGCAACTGGTGCTGGCTATTCAGACTTTATTGGGTTCAATGCGGGTACGCTTGCGAGTGGTGCTTATCAATCAACATTTTTAGGTTACCAAGCTGGTAGTGGTGCAACATTGGCTTATAATTCAAGTTTTGTCGGTATTGGTTGTGGTCTTGGGTCACCAAATGCTTTTCAATCTGTTTTCGCTGGTTATTATGCAGGACAAAATGCGGCTAATGCTTATCAATCTGTTTTTCTTGGATTTGTTGCGGGTATAAATGCAACGAATGCAAATAACGCTTTCTTTGTTGGTAATAATGCTGGTAATACGGCAACAAATGCGAATAATTCTAATTTCCTAGGTGAAGGCGCTGGGCAGGGCGCAACATTTGCAATGGACGCTAATTTCTTGGGAAATGCTGCTGGTTTTCAAGCAGTAAATTCGCTTGCTTCAAACTTTATTGGCGCAACAGCTGGCCAATATGCAACAAATGCTCCTTATTCAAATTTCTTTGGTAATCAAGCTGGTGCTAGTGCAACAAATGCATCTTATTCAAACTTCATGGGAAGTTGTGGAGGATTTGCAACAAACGCATCTTATTCAAACTTCATGGGTTATGGTGCTGGTAATTTTGCAACAAATGCTACTAATTCAAACTTCTTTGGGTCATATGCTGGTTATCTTTCAAGTGGGGCGAGTAATTCAAATTTCATTGGTAATCAAGCTGGTGAATATGCATTAAATGCAACTGGTAGCACATTCATAGGATACAATGCTGGCTTTAATGCAAGTGCAGCGACTAATTCAACCTTTATTGGTTACCAAGCTGGTTATAATGCTAGTACTCTTGGTGATAATAATATTATTATCGGTTCAAATATCACATTATCGTCTGGTGCTACAAACTCACTTAATATTGGTGGGTTATTATTTGGAATAGGAACGCGTTCACCATTACTTACTTCTCAATTTACTGGTGCCACTGGTGGTAATGTGGGTATAAATGTCCCTATACCAAATTATAATTTAGATGTTTTCGGTAATACAAGATTAACAAACGGATTACTTTCTGTCTCAGCATTTACAGGTTCATACACTAAAGGTGTTGTAATGGATTATGTTAATGGCAGTGGTAGAATAAGTGTTGGTACTGGTGATACCTTAACTATATACAATGGCGGAGTAGCGGCAACACCATCATTAAAATTTGGTACTGGTGGTACCTTGAGTATAGGTACTAGCACCACAACTGGTTTTGTTACTATATCAGGATCTAATTCTGCGACATGGGGAACATATGGATATTTGAACACTGGTGGTGCTTCTACTAGCGGTGGCACTACAGGCAATGTATCATTGTATTGTAACCAACGTATTGTGGGTTCAGAAATTGATGCAGTATCGGATGAAAGATTAAAAGACATACAAGGTAATATTTCTTTGGATGACGCGATTAAATTAGTGAATAATGTAACACCTATTAAATTCACTTGGAAGACAGGTAGTGATAAAGAATTAAAAACTGGATACTCAGCACAGCAAACGATTAAAGCTGGTTTTAAACATTTGGTGGGCGGCATACCAAATGAATCGTTGGAAGCAACAACCGATAGTGAAGGATTTACAAGCCCAGATAAGCAACAATTTGTAATGAATTATGATCAAGTAACACCTTATCATGGCGTTGCTATTAAATATTTATTAGAAAAAATAACTCAATTGGAAGAAGAAATTAAATTATTAAAAAATAAATAATTATGGAATTTTTTATAAACAAATTTTCTACGCTACCGATTTTGAAGTTGGAGCTAATTCAGGATGGTCGAAATGATTTCCGTAAATTCTACGACCAAATACAAAATGCTAATATAACATTCAGTATGACTGATATTATAACTGGTATTAAAAGAATTGGTAAAAAGACTACTGGTACATCATTATTAACTCCAGAAAATTGCATGGGAGAACAATATTACTTAGTGTATCAGTTCTCACAATATGAAACTACAAAAGCTGGTAGATATATTGCACAATTTGAAATTGACTTCTTGGATGGTAGTGGTACATTAATAGTTCCAATTCATAATGAGTTATATATTAATATATTAGATGCGGGTATAAAAAAATAAAAAAATGAAAGATTTGATTCAGCATAAACTTGACGAATTATTAAGTCTCAAGAGATTAAAAACTCCTCAAACTGATAAAGAACCTGAAAGGGATGAATTGGTTGTCGTTTCTGATATAGTAGACCCTAAAAAAAATGAAACCTACGCTAATCGTGAAGAAATTAAAAAAGACGGCTTATTCAAATGGGATAAATTTAAAAAAATGTGGGTTACTAATTCTACTAACCTTAAACAAGCCCAAGACAGATTAAATTCCATAAACAAAAAAGAAGAATTCATCACTAAATTAGAAGATGTTGTAGAAATGATAGTATCAGATGGTAGAATTATGGATGAAAACCAAATCGAGTCTCGTCTTAACTCATATATCCAGGATTTGGCTAATGCCACCGATGAAAAAGCTGCGGATGCCGCAATTAGAAGATATTTTACTTTTCAATCTAAATTTCATACCTATAGTTTCACAAATACTATTTTAATAATGATCCAAAGACCAAATGCAGGGCATGTTGCTGGAAAAACAGACTGGACTAAAAAATTTAAGAGATATGTAGTTGCTGGGGCGCAACCCATATGGATATTTGCACCTATAATTTCTGGCGGTCAAAAATTTGGTTCTGGAGATACACCTAGCGAAACTGGTGATGAAGGATTGGATAAGGCTGTTCAAGCAGGTAGATTATTGGGGTTTAAGGCTGTTCAAGTGTATGATATCTCAGACACTAAGCCATTTGAAGAAGGTGATGACCCGACTACAATACCCAAATGGTATAGCGATACATCACCCACAGAACTAACCGAAAAACTTTATAAATATCTTACAGAAGTAATTAAGAATGAAAACATAACACTAACACAAGATGGTGCTAAGGGTGGAGAAAAGGGCTATTCTGCTGGTGGACATATTAATATGTCATCCCCAATTAAAGGTGGCGGCGAAGTTTCAACACTTGTTCACGAATTTGCACATGAATTAATGCACTGGAAGAATAAATCAAAATTCTATCAAGGTGATGAAATAAAACAAGATAAGCAAATAAAAGAATTACAAGCTGAAAGCGTTTCCTATGTAGTAATGAAACATTATAATATACCCGTTGAGCACCATTCAACATATATTTCATTATGGAAGGGTAATAAAAAAGAGATTTTAGATAATATGCAGACGATTCAAAAAGTTGCAAAATATATTATTGGAAAAATTGAAGAAGTTGCTGAGGGAGATACAATCCAAGAAGAATTATACTTATAATTAATTAAAATTACGTGTATTTGTAATTTTATAAAATTTTTAGTATGTTCGTAAAAAACAATTAATATGGTGAGCCCTGAAGTGATTGAGAACTTTTTAAATGGTACAAATCCCTTAAAATACGTTGTAGCTATTGAAGCAAGTTACTCAGAGCCATACGTTAATCTCGTTATAAATGACCCCATCCAAGGAAAATATATCCACAAAGAAAAATATAAGCCATTCCTGTGGTTTAAAGATGAAATAAAGCATCATCTATACGGTGGTAAAAGAGATCTCACTAAACAGGCGGCAGATAGGTTTAATATCCGAACAAAAAAGCTAATTACTTCAGATTCAACAGGTTTTTCACCCGATAGACTTCAAAACGGTTATAAATTTTTGGCAACTACTTTCGGTTCTTATAATGATTTAATATTATTTTTTAAGAATGGTGGTGTGGATGTTTTCGATAAAAAATTCAATAAATTAGTCTTTATGTTTACGCCAGTTGAACAATTTATGATTCAATCTGGTGTTCGTTTATTCAAGGGAATGGATGATTATAACGACTTGCATAGATTTCAGTTTGACTTGGAAACCCAAGGGTTATCTGGAAAAAAAGATGCCATATTTCAATTTGGTATGAAGGATAACCGTGGATTTGAAGGCGTTTTGGAAACACAAGGTACAACAGCACAAGAAAAAAGAGATTCTGAAAGATTAAATATTAGAAACTTCTTTAATGTAATTAGAGAATTAAAGCCAGATATTATTGCTGGTTATAATTCTGAAAATTTTGACTGGAAATTTATATTTGACAGGGCGGAAAGACTGGGTATTGATTTGGGTGATTTTGCCATTGGGTTAGACGATAAGACACCCATAAAAAGAAGACCTTCCATTCTTAAATTAGGCGGGGATGTTGAATCCTTTGAGCAGACTTACATATATGGTTTTAATATTATTGATATCGCACATAGTGTGCGTAGAGCCCAAGCCATAAATTCAAATATTAAGAGTTGGGGGTTGAAATATATAACCCAGTATTCTGACATCGCTAAAAAGAACCGTGTATACGTTAAGGGTGATAGTATATATACTGTCTGGTCAGATAATAAAAACCAATACGCTTTTAATAATATGAATGGTGATTGGTTTAAGATATCTGATAGAATGCCAATTAAAGAAGGTTATGAGATTGTTACAGGGGCTTATATCGTTGAACGATACCTATTAGATGATTTATGGGAGACTGAGCAAATTGATAATATATTCAATCAAGCTGCTTTCCTAATCTCAAAAATGTTACCAACAACATACTGTAGAAGTACAACAATGGGAACTGCTACCCAATGGAAGTTAATCATGGCTGCATGGTCATATGAAAATAACTTAGCTATACCAGAAACACAGCAGAAAAGAGATTTCACAGGTGGTTTATCAAGACTATTAGAATTGGGATACTCCAAGAACGTTGTTAAGTTAGACTATGCGGCGCTATATCCTAAAACTGAATTGACACACAATATTTTTCCTGATTTGGATATTAGTGGTGTAATGAAGGGTATGTTAACATACGTAGTTGATACTCGTGATAAGTTTAAATTTTTAACTGAAAAACATAAACTTATCGTTAAAAAAATAAAAAAAGAATTTGATACGAATACTAGTACATACACCAAAGAAAAAATACAAGAACTAGAAGAAGAGCTTAAAAAAAATAAAGCCACTGTTAATATATACGATAAAAAACAATTACCCTTAAAAATTTTGGCAAACTCATGGTTTGGTGCTTACGGTGCTCCTTATATATTCAATTGGGGAGACACAAATTGTGCAGAAGAAACTACATGTCGTGGTCGCCAGTATTTAAGATTAATGGTTAAATATTTTACTGAAAAATATGGTTTCACTCCATTGGTTGGAGACACAGATGGATTTAATTTTAAATTCCCAGAGAACATAAAAGACGTAAAATACACAGCAAAAGGTACTCACTGGAAAACAACTGAAAATGCTGGCAAGGAATTAATGGGCCTAGAAGCTGTGTTAGCTGAGTTCAACGAGAATTACATGACAGGCAGAATGGGTTTGGATATTGATGAAGTATGTAACTCTACGATTAATTTTTCTAGGAAGAACTACGCAACTGATGTAGAAGGAAAAATTAAATTCGTGGGTAATAGTATTAAATCTAAAAAAATGCCAGTTTATATTGAAGACTTCTTAGACAAGGCCATTAGATTATTATTGGATGGTAAAGGTAAAGAATTTATAAATTATTATTATGAGTATGTAGACTTGATATACAACTACAATATCCCACTTGTAAAAATTGCTTCTAAATCAAAAGTTAAAAGTTCTTTAAAAGACTACAAGCAAAGAGCCCACAAAAAAAATAAAGCGGGTAATGCATTAGGCAAACAAGCTCACATGGAATTAGCTATACAACACAATTTAGAACTAAATTTGGGTGATACCATTTATTATGTTAACACTGGTATCTCTAAATCGCAGGGTGATGTTAAAATGAGTAAAGACGATAAAGGTAATGTTAAAGTAGAACTGAACTGTAAGCTGATTGACCCGACGATTATCGAAAGTAATTTGGAGTTGATTAAGGAAATTGACTCTATGCGTAAAATACTTAAAGGTATTGATCTAACTGCTACCGAAAAGATTACCGAGACCCAAGATAAAATAAATGAATTACAAAGCACTTTATTAACGGATGAATATAATGTAGCTAAATACTTAGAGGCTTTAAACAAAAAGGTTAAACCATTATTGGTGTGCTTTCATAGTGACATAAGAAATGAAATTTTATTGAGTATTAAAAAGGATAAAAAAACAAAAGTTGAAAAACTTAGTGATCGAAATATTTTTACAGAAAGTCAGTCAGAATTAGTTTCTGGTATGCCAAACATACCAACTGATCAAGATTCATATGAGAAAGATTTAATGACTATGGAAGACAAAGAAATAAAATTCTGGGATAATGTAAATAAAATTCCTAATAACATGGAAGCAGATGTTTGGGAAGAAATACGCAATGATTACCATGCAAGGATGATAATACAACGAGAAGAAGGTGTTACACATGAAACGCAGCATTTTGATGAGATCATACGACGATTGGAGGTAGATGAGTTAGATGAAATTACCGAGACTAGAATCTTACCGATGCCCATTATTACAATGGTAAATATGGATAATGATGGAAACTTCTTATCTAAAAAATGGGATTTTGTTTTAGGTAACATTACCGATATCTTCAAATATGAAGTGGAAGCGATTAAACGAAATGAGTGGTACAATCTAGCAAACACTAACTCAAAAAATAAGTATGACTTGTGGCTGGAGTATAAACAACTGAATAATATTACTTTTGAAGAGAATGTTTCTGTTACCCAAATCGATATCAATGAAATTCAATATAATTTGGAAAATATCGAAATTAAAGAATCAGAAGCTGACAGTGATGACGATGACGACGATGGAGAAACCGTAACAGTTAAAAAAAACACTATAAAAAAAGTACATGAAGAATTAAAAGACCTAGATCTTTTACCCGAAAAAACTGAACAAGCTAAAAGTTTTTTAGATAAAGTAAAAGAGCTTCCGAATAAGGTTATCGAAAATGATGGATGGAATTTTTAGTTAAAAATTATTTAACCCAAAATCCAAGTGGGCGAAAACTAAGTTGTTTATTTAAAAATTCGGCTTCATTTGCACCCCTTTCCAACTGTGCAGTTGATGATAATCTCATTAACCTAGTATCTAATCTCTCAAGCACGGCTCTCCTTTCTTCATTACCTTCAGTAATTAAAGTTTCGTAATCAAGAGTACGTTCAGCTTCTGGTGGTCCAACAATACCACCAAATTTACCTCTAGTTCTGCCCAAAGCTCTTTTACCTTCAGCTACAAATAATTGTCTTATGAGTACTTTAGTTGGCTCGTTAAATGTTGAGAAATCCAATTTCGATAATGGAACCTCATTGGGTAACATTATAATGTCTGGGTTTTCTAAGCGACATTTATCCACATTATCGGCTGTTGTATCATAGTAGTAGTACCATACTTCACAACCAGCGACGGATAAACCGCTACCTAAACCTCCTGGACTTTGCACACCCATACCAAAAGAAAGGTTAGACCCTGGAGTGGACATAAGATGTAACAATTTAGTACCGTTAGAGCCAGCCGTTATTTTATATGTTAAATCACTTCTAATAATACGATTTTTTAAGTTCATATCAGCAGCAGTTAGTAGCATATCAAAAGCAGGTGCGATGTAATAACCACTACGAGCACCACCGCCAGCCCCACCAGTTCCAGTACCACCACCCATTTGAGCAAATCCGCCACCAAACCCATAATCAATTCCGCCATAATTAGCTAATAATGCTTCGGTCATAGCATCTGGCGTAAACCATAAGACCTCGTTAACTTCTCTACCAGCTGGGATCATATACACTTGTCTACCTGCTTCAAGTACTACAAAATCCTTCTTTAATTCCCACGGACCATTTGTTTGTAAACCAACTTGTTTTGAATAAGCATATGTATACTGGTTCATAAAATCAAAGGATCTTACGCTCATAGCAAATGCCATATCTGTTGTGCTAATATTTTTACCGAAAACACTTTGCCATTGAAATTCAATAAGCCACTCTTGAACGTATTCAGAGTAATCTTCTATCGCTATTTCCAATAACGTACAAAGTTGTTCGTCCGTTAATTCAATTTGCCTAATCGGGGCACCTAAAGAATGTCTAAATTGAGTAAATATTCTATCTCTATCTGGTGTGGGTATGCTCATTTAAATGTTTATACTATAAATATATTATATTTAAATAAAACATGTATATTTGTTAATGGATCTAATTAATTTTATAGAAAGGGGAAAAATAAAACATGGTGATAAATACAATTACAGTCTTGTTGAATTTAAAAGATACAAGGATATTGTAAAAATTATATGTCCAGAGCATGGTGAGTTTGAACAAAGACTAGATGTACATTTAAGATCAAATGGTTGTCAAAAGTGCTATAATGAAAAACGAAGCCGAGATAATAGAATGACACTGGAGGAGTTTATTAGAAAAGCCAATAAAAAGCATAACAATATATTTGATTACTCTAAAACCATTTATCATCCAGAAGATAAAGTTAAAATAATATGTCCAGAGCATGGTGAGTTTTTACAAAAAGCACATGCTCATTTGAGAGGTCAAGGTTGCCCAACATGTGCAAGAAATATGCAAATAAAAGATAATTTTATAATTGAAGGGGGGAGAATTAATCCAACATACGATTATTCTAAGACAGATTATGTTAATGCTAAAGTAAAAGTTAAAATTATATGTTCAGAACATGGCGAATTTGAACAAACTCCTAATAATCATATATCAAAGAATCAAAAATGTCCAAAATGTGCCTTGAAATACAATTTAGCACAGGATGAAATTAAAACATTTATTAATAGTTTATCTCTGGAGTGTATAACGAATAATAGAAAAATATTACAAGGGCAAGAATTGGATATATTTATTCCCACCCACAATACTGCTATTGAATATGACGGCTTGTATTGGCATTCTGAGGAATACATTAATAAAAACTATCACCTAAATAAAAGTAACGCAGCCAACTTAAAAAATATTAGATTAATACATGTGTTTGAGGACGAATGGTTAAACAAACAAGATATTGTTAAAAGCAGACTAAAGAATATACTAGGTTTAACACCTCATAAAATATATGCAAGAAAATGTGTTATTAAAGAAATATCGGTTAAAGAATGCAGATTATTTTTAAATAAAAATCATATCCAAGGATATGTTAATTCAAAAATAAAGCTTGGGTTATATTACAATAACGAATTGTTCGGCGTTATGACATTGGGGAAAAGGCCAATGATAAACGGGTGTGAATATGAATTATTAAGATTTTGTAATAAAATAGACACTACAGTAATTGGTGGAGCTGATAAATTATTACAACATTTTATTAAAACATATCATCCACAAGAAATAATTAGCTATGCCGATAGGAGGTGGAGTCAAGGTAACTTATATGAGAAATTGGGTTTTGAGTTTAGTCATGATAGCAAACCAAATTTTTATTATGTAATAAAGGGTAAAAGACATAATAGAATTGCTTTTCAAAAACACAAGTTAGTTAAAAAAGGGTATGATTCACTTAAAACTGGTCATGAAATAATGTTAGAACAAGGTATATATCGAATATATGATTGTGGTAATAAGGTTTTTAAATTAAAAATTTCTTAGTTAGTTCATAAGCCTCTTGTATTGTTTGAAAACTGGTATTTGGGATAAGAATTTGATTTCCGACTTTTACCATGGGTACGTCATCACATCTTGTAAATTCATGTAGTTTTTTATACTCTGCTTCGTTTTCTGGTAAATGTACATTTACTTCAGTGAATTCCAGATTGTCTTTTTTTAGCATTTCCTTTAATTCGATACAAAATGGGCAGCTGTCAATGGTATATAGGCGTATTTTATTCATTATTTTCGATTAATTTATCTGTCATTATCTCTATAATTTCTTCATCAGATAATTTTTTATCACCCATGATAGTGGCAATAACATCCTTTTTATTTATTAGTGTTTCCCACATTCTAGTACTAATAGTATCTTCAAATAGTTGGTAGTAGACGTTCACGTTCTCATTCTGACCAATTCTAAAACTGCGATCTTCCCCCTGTTCGTTTATACCTGGCACCCAACTAAAAGAATTGAAAATTACTACACTTGCTTTTGTTAATGTTATTCCCACACCTGCAGAAATTATATTACCAATAAATACATTTGTTTTATCATTATTTTGAAAAGAATCTACACTGCGTTGTTTTTCTTTGTCAGACATAGGACCATAATGGAGAACACAAGTTTTTTTAAAATGTTCTGACAATTTCAAAAGCTCTTCGGTAAAATTTGTAAAAATTATAACCTTTTTTCCCATTTCCAAAGCATTATTAACCATTTCTATTGTTTCTGGAATAGCTTCCATCGCAATGAACTTCCTCAAAAGTATTAATTCAACCAAGTCTCGTTGAACAGTACCCCTCTTCTTTTGTTCTAGTCTTTTTTCAAGATATTCATCCCACAACTTATTATATTCATTCCATCCCTTGGGTGATAGTTCGTGATACACTGGAGTTACTATTTTATCTGGCATGTCTAATACCTCAGTTTTAAGCTTCCTTAAAATAAGGTTCTTAGTTTTGGCCGCTAATTCATCTAAATTTGACGCACCATCAGTTAGCCATATTTGCTTTTTTAAGCCGTTTTTAAGGGTTCTAAACATTTTCTTACCATCACAGTACCTCACTGCGAAATACTGCCAATTTTGGGCTAATGGAGCCTTTAGAATCCTTAATAGGTTGAAGAAGTCCATTGGCCTATTAGAAATGGGGGTTCCAGTAAGTAACCAGACTTTATTAATTCCAAAATTTAATACTAGATCAGCAATTATTTCGCCACGTATACTTTTATTATTTTTTAAATAATGGGCTTCATCTACTATAATAAGATCAAAATTGGAGTTCACGATATCTCTATTTAATTCGACTACTGGTTCGGTAGGTTCTTTTTTCTTCTTTTCCTCTACCGTATGGAAATTTTTTAATATATCATAATTTATAATGGTGAACTTAGCTTGATTCCACTTCCGACCGTCCACTATTGTTACATCATCACAAAAAACATTAATTTCACGCTTCCAGTTAATCTTGACAGATGATGGACATACCACAAGTATGTTTTTAGCACCACTTTCTAGTGCTGCAATTATTGAGCAGACCGTTTTGCCTAAGCCCATATCTAAGGCCAATATACTGGCATCCCTTGATAGTAAAAATTTAACCGACTCTTCTTGGTGTTCATATAGTTTCTTCTTATATGGGGCTAAAATATCGTTATACTTGCTGAAATCAACTTCTATGTTAATTTCTTCGAAGTATGGGTCATCCATAACCTGAGTTTTTGGCAACCAATACATTTTAGATACCTTCTGATTTTGCTTTAGTTTGCCAGAAACATGATATGTCTTATCGTTTTCAGCTAAAATGTATTCAACGAGTATTTTTTCAGGTAAAAATTTTATATCATTTTGTTTTTGTAATTCTGCGCCCAAATATGGTGTGATTCTAATAAGACGATTTATTAAAATGGGCTCTTTTTCATGGTTATCAGTTATGTATTTAATCTGGGTATCTGTAAATTTGACATTATTGTTCTCTAGGTACTCTTTCTTAAGTCTTTTAATATACGGATTAAGCCCATCGTACTTCTCCAATAAATTCAACGCATTATTTCCTAATATATCTTCTAAGGTGATCAACTTCAATACATTTTAAACTATTTGATTATAAACAATTATACTAAATTTTTAAATAAAATCAAGTTCCACGACTATTTAGACGTAGTTAAATATTTATGTATAAAGAAATGAATAATCCGAAATTGACACCAATAACAAGAATAAATCGTTTTTTTTCTTCGACTGACTACGAATTAGAAGTCAGTATGGGTAGAGAAGCGGTTGAAGGGGATGGTAATTTTACAATCATTTTATATAAAGTTGATAGGACGAATTCACAATTCGATAACTTATACGGCGAGGCCGTTGCAGATGGGATAAGGTTTTATCCACCGATAGAGTTAAAGGTGATCCCATTAATTGGCAACCCAGAAAATAAAACTTATAATAAAGATGGTACGGCTAGATATATTCAGGATGGTCCATTAAGTTTTGGGGTTTACCAACAACAACTGGATGAATTGAAGACTGATATAGATTATGGTGATTATATGGGCTATCCAGTGAGTGAAAATGAAATAAGATATTATAGCGTAGCTAATGATGGAAAAAAGAATTTTGATAATAAACACACAATAATGGGTTATAAAGGAGCCTTTAGAAGTATAAGTTGTTCGCCAATTGATGCTAGTGAGTTCCAAGCTAAATAAAAAGATATGAAGTTACCGTCTAATTTTAAAACAAATATTAAAATAAATCCAAGTAAAATAGGTCCAGAAAGAAGAGAAGAGCTTTTAAATGGTATCGCCGACAAAGGAACCTTTTTGCCACGTGGTGTAAGTGAGGAAGACATGGATGCTGGGTTTATCGAATACATGAATAACGAATTATCTGTAGTATTAGATGGCGTGAAAATACCTGTAGTCTTTTTAACGATTCAAAGATGGACTGAATTTACAAAAACATGGTCATTTACTAACGAATATAAAAATATGGTTTTACCATTTATAACAGTTGTTAGAAGACCAGATATTCAAGTGGGTACAAATCAAGCTGGACTTTGGAACATACCAGGAGGAAGAACCTATACTTATATGAAAGTTCCCACATTTGATGGTAGTAGAAAAGGTGTTGATTTATATAAAATTCCTCAACCTACAAGTGTGGATATTACGTATGAAGTTAGACTTTTCACCAATAAAATGAAAGATTTAAATAAATTCAATTCTTTAGTTCATAAAACTTTTCAATCCAGACAAAGTTATGTCTTTGTAAAAGGTCATCCAATGCCTATTGTCTTGGAAAGTATAAGCGATGAAAGCAATATTGAGGATTTCGAAAATCGCAGATTTTACGTTCAAGAATTTGAAATAAAAATGATGGGCTATATTTTGGATGAAAAGGATTTTGAAATAATACCCACAATTAATAGGGTTTATAACATTGTTGAATTATCAGATGCTAAAACAACTAGAACGGTAATTTTTGATGCTTATGTCAAGAATAACACGCTGGATTATACAATAGTATTTAAGCCAAGATCAACAAACACTTTTTCATTTAATGCAAAATATGGTCTAAAATTTACTCAAATCGTAAATGTTGAAAACATTGCCAATATAAATATTTTAGTGAATAACGCCCCTGTTTTTAACGGGTTAGTGTTAGTATCTCCATTGTTCATATACCCAAATGATTTGGTCACAATAACAGTAGATAAAAACTTTCTACAAACTGGTAAATTTGAACTATTAGGTAACACTTTACCATAAAATATTTAATTTTTCAACTATCAATTGTTTAACTTCTTAACTGTTAATATTTATATACAGGGTATAAAATTTTTTAAGCTACCAAGTATGTAATATTATGAATTATATTAACAATCTCCCAAATATTAATGAGACTTTTATTATTGAACCTGTTATTGACACTGGTCAAACATTTATAATAACAGCTTGTACTGCAGTTTTTACAAACAGCGTAATTAGTTGTAGTGGAGATAGTTACATTAATTTAGGTACTAGTGAAATAGACATTAATAATAGTTTATATCCTGTTATTGACGCTAGTATCGACTTAGGTAGCCAAATTGAGAGATTTAGACACATAAATACAGTTTCAGGGAATAGTAGTTATTGGAATTCTACATTGGCAAATATTTCTCAATTAAGTATTGGTAATAGTATTGTTTCATACTCAGGTATTACGAATTTAAGTGGTTTATTTTTATCTGGTTCAACTAATGGTTTCGTTCTAGTCCCAATTTCCAATATTGTCACTAGCGACACGTTTTTAACTGGTGGAACTTTCAATTACACAGCGCATACTTTAACGTTAAATCAAAATAATAATGGGCCAACAGTAAATATAAGTGGAATTACAGATGTTTATACGACAGGTTCTTCTTTCGCAAATAACGTAATTACATTCACTAACAATAGTGGGGGTACATTCACAACATATTTAGATATTTTTAGCGGATTAACTGTGAATGGTATATTAAGCGCAGCTACAATAAGTGCTACTACATATTATGGTAATGGGCAATTCTTAACTGGTATAGCTACAACAAATACCTATACAACTGCCAGTACTTACAATGCTGCCACTGGCGTATTAACCAATATCAGGAATGATAATAGTTTTTATACGGCAGGTACATGGAACTATTTAAGTGCGGCCACCATAAATGGAAATACGTTAGGTTTGGTATCTAATGGTGGTGGGATTTCTAATCTTACAATTAATGCAGTTACTGGTGGTACATATAATAATGGTATAATAACTTTAAGTGGCAGCGGTACGTTAACAAGTATAAGTGGATTACCAACAACATTTTCTAGTGTTTATACAACTGGTTTCACGTACAACAATAATATATTTACATTAACTAATAACACTGGTGGTACATTATCAGCCACTATAAATACAGTCACTGGTTTGACTGTGAATGGTATATTAAGCGCAGCTACAATATCAGCAACCACGTATTATGGTAATGGACAATTCTTAACTGGTATAGCTACAACAAATACTTTTACGACAGCTAGCACATATAATGCGGCCACAGGTATATTGAGTGATATAAGAAACGATGGAATAACATATACTGCAGGAACATGGAACTATTTAAGTGCAGCCACAATAAATGGAAATACAATAAGTTTAATATCCAATGGTAGTATAATAAGTGCAAATACAATCAACGCGGCTACTGGTGGTACATATAATAATGGTATAATCACACTTAAGGGCACTGGTACATTAAGTACCATTACTGGGTTACCATTAATAACGCCATACACTACAGCATTTACATATACCAATAATATTTTTAGTTTAACAAATAACACTGGTGGTACATTATCGGCCACTATAAATACAGTCACTGGATTAACTGTGAATGGTATATTAACTGCAGCTACAATAAGTGCTACTACATATTATGGTAATGGTCAATTCTTAACTGGTATAACTACAACAAATACCTACACTACAGCATCAACATATAATGCAGCAACTGGCATATTGACACACACTAGAAATGATGGATCATTATATACGGCTGGTACGTGGAACTATTTAAGTGCTGCCACAATAAATGGAAATACAATAAACTTAAGTTCTAATGGTGGTATATTAACCGCAAATACAATTAATGCAGTTACTGGTGGAACGTATAATGGTGTTAGTGGAACAATTACGTTATTGGGTAGTGGAACATTAAGTAATATTACTGGGTTGCCTACTGTTGTTGGTGGTGGTATTTATACGACTGGGTTTACATATAGTAGCAATACATTCACATTAACAAATAACACTGGTGGTACATTATCAACCACAATAAATATAGTTACTGGTTTGACTGTGAACGGTATATTAAGTGCAGCAACTATAAGTGCTACTACATATTATGGTAATGGACAATTCTTAACTGGTATAGTTGGTGGTAGTTCAGCCGATACCTTTACGACAGCTAGTACATATAATGCGGCTACAGGTGTTTTAAGTAATACAAGGAATGATAATAGTGTATATACGGCAGGTACATGGAACTATTTAAGTGCTGCTACAATAAACGGAAACACAATAAGTTTAATATCTAATGGTAAATCTATAACAGCAAGCACAATTAATGCAGTTACTGGTGGTACATTTACTGGAAATACAATTATATTCAGTGGTAGTGGTTCATATACTACAAGCATAACTGGTGTACAACAAACATTAAAATATTATTCAGAATATTCTGGTACGCCAGCTGTGTCACCCTTAGCAACTGGTTTAAGGAGTATAGCTTTGGGTGATGGAGCACAGGCGGCTAGTACAGATATGTTTACTGTTGGATATCAAGCTGGCTCCCAAGCGACCAACGCAAGTGGTAGCACATTTATAGGATTCAATGCTGGTAATGGTGCAACCAATGCGACGACATCAAACTTTATAGGATTCAATGCTGGTAGCGGCGCAACATTTGCAAATAATTCAACCTTTATTGGTAATGGAGCTGGAAGTGGTGCGACAAGTGCAAATACTGCAAACTTCTTTGGGAATAGTGCTGGTTATCAAGCGACAAGCGCAAATAATTCAAACTTCATGGGTTTATTTGCTGGCTATCAGGCAACCAATGCAAACAACTCAACTTTCATTGGACAATTAGCTGGCTATCAGGCAACCAATGCAAACAACTCAATATTTATTGGTTTAAACGCTGGTTTAAATGCCACCAATGCAAGTGATTCATTTTTTGCTGGTAATATGGCTGGTCATGCTGCAAGTAGTGCAAACGGATCAAACTTCATTGGTCATATGGCTGGTTATAACGCAACTAATGCTCAGTTTGCAAATTTCTTAGGTTATTTTGCTGGTCAATATGCAAGTAGTTCAAGTAACTCAAACATATTTGGTCAATTGGCTGCATCAAACGCAGCCAATTCAAGTAATTCAAATTTATTTGGTTACAGAAGTGGCTATCAAGTGAATATAACTGGTTCAAACTTTTTAGGTTATGATAGTGGCTTTCAAGCCACTAATGCAAGCTATTCAAACTTCATTGGCTATCAAGCTGGTTCCCAAGCGACCAATGCAAACGGATCAAACTTCATTGGTAGATTCGCTGGTTACCTTGCAACTGGCGCAAGCTATTCAAACTTCATAGGTTATCAAGTTGGTAGTGCTAGTACTCTTGCTAGTAATAACATTATTATAGGAACAAATATATCGTTACCGTCAGGCTCCACAAACTCGTTTAATATAGGTGGTGTATTATTTGGTAATGGTGCATATGGTATAATAACTGGTTTACCCACAATGACAGCACAGACGAGTGGCCAGCTAGGTATTAATATTGTTAATACAGCAATAACAAATGCATTGCATGTTGTTGCTACCGCGAATCCTGTTAGGTTTATTGGATTAACAGGGTCAACTGGTGATACAAATTATTTAACTGTTGATGCTACAGGTGTTATACACCAAAAATTATTAACAGGGCAAATTATATTGGGTGCTGCTGGTTCTTGGCCATCATTAACTTCTGGTTCATCATACCCAACGATTATTCAAACGACAACTAATAGAATTAACTATTATAGTGTTGGCTTTGCACCTTCTGCTCAAACATATAGTGAGTGGGGTTTAGCATTACCTTCTGATTTCGCAACTGGTGGTACAATAACTGCTAACTTTTTATGGTTAAGTAATAGCCCATCAACTGGTACATCTGGTACAACTGTTTGGGGATTACAAGGCATTGCGTATAGTAATGGTATTGCCATTGATACTGCATATGGGGCAGCTGCTGAAGTTATACAAGCTAATCAAGGATCAAATGTTGTGAATGTTACAACGGCATCAACGGCTGTTACATTGGCTGGTAACCCATCACCAACAACACATGCACAATTTAGAGTTTATCGTAAGGGTAGCGCTTCCGATGTATTATCTGCTACAACACAGTTATTAGAAGTTAAGTTAAACTATACAAGAACATAATATGGCTCAGATTAGACAAGAAATTAATATTATTAATTCAGCATATACCTCCACAGGCACTATAAATATGGGCGGTGTTATACAAATTGACCAAGGTAGGTATTATAGTGCTACAACATATTTTTTTGAAGTGGTAGCATCTGGCGCGACTGCAAACACTGGTAAAGTAACATTAAGAAATTTTGGTACAACAACAGATTATGCATCGATAACTATTAGCGCTACAACAGGTAAACAATTATTTAGGACTAGTTTTACCCCTAAAGCTTTAACTAATAGTGGTAATGTACCACAAACGTATTTTTCTTTCTTTTCTGGTGATGGTGTACATGCACAAACAGTATTTTCTAGTAAAGTAATTATAATTCAAAATGCTCCAAAAATTAAATCTACTGTTAGCTCATTTGAGATTGGTGGACAATTTACTACGGGTTCTACAACGTTTGTTCCTTTACAATATCCGAAATACTGGTATTACGATGCAACACAATATTCTGGTACTGGGGTTACTGCATTATTTGAGGCAACATTAAGTTGTACAGGGGCAACTGGTGGGGTATTTGCAAGATTAGAGTATGCAACACCAGCAAATACATTTACTACGTGGAATGCTGTTCCAAAGATGAGCGTAACTGCTACCACATCAGCACAAACTTTATATCAACCAACTAGTGGTTATTTTACATTAACCAGTAATACATATTATCGTGTTTCCGTTAGTACAAGCGCCGCTACAAATCCAGTTACAATAAGTAATGCTAAAATAGATCTAAATTTAAATGATGGTAGTTCAGTACACGTACCTTTTTTTGCAAAAGATTTATTTGGTGGGATAGCAGGTACTAGTGGATATGTTCAGCAATTTAAAGTATATGAACCAACACTATTAACTAGTATAAATGTCGTATTAAATGTTACTAGTCCAGCGCCAACGGATCAACTTGGTTTCTTTATTGTGCCAGCACTAACAACATCGGTTACTGGATTTCCAAGTACAGCAATCGCTTATGGATTAATTTCTGGGGCTAATATTACCGTTAACAATGTGCTTTATAATATTCCTATGATACGACCAGCAGTGCTGAGTATTGGGACATGGTATTGTGTGGCTATTAGACAACCAGACATATCTGGTAGTACAGCCTATGGTTGGGAACAAGAAAATGTATTAGCGGGAGGTTTCCCTACTTATGCTGATGGAGGAAGCGGAAATAGGTTTGGTGGAAATACTTGGTTGGTAGGTGGAAATCAATGTATGTATTTAGACTTGGTGGTACGACTGGTATACAAAATTTTCAAACAGAATTATTATTAACGAATACGCTATTAAGTGCTGGTACACAATCTCAAAAAGCATACACAAATTTTAATACAACAGATTGGGTGAATACGCAAAATTCATATTCTTTTCTTATTGACGCAGCTTCAGGGTCTACTTCTGCAGTTATGTTAGTAACAACTGGTGGAACTATGATAGCAAGTGGCCAACCAAAAAACGAAATCTATGTTTCAGGTTTTACGATGCCATATTTAGGTAGTGTTTTGGATGTATCAGCGACAACTAATAATAATGATATATATGCAACAAAACTTTTAGTACAAAGTAATATAAACATAAAAGCCCCAATAACACCATTCTTTTTTTAATAATGTAATATATTTATATATAAATAATATGGCTAGCGGATCAACATACACATGGGAAATAAGTAAACTTGATGTTACATTAAATTTTAACGGGCTTATTAACTTTGTTACTGGAGTTCATTGGGTTTATGCAGGACTAGACATTAGTGGAAATACTGCAAATATTCAAGGTTATGATACTTTCAATTATGATGGACCAAACTTTTATATCCCATATTCAAGTCTTACGCAAACTATCGTTAGTTCATGGCTAAATAAGTTAAATTCTGTAGCTATTTTACAGAATGTTATAGACCAACAAATTCAAAGTAATATAACACCCGTTTAATAGATTTACCCGTAAATTTACCACTACCATGGTAAATTTTATGTTTTAGACATATTTATATAAAAACAATAATCATGGGTAATTATATAAATATTCGACCTATCACTTTCACGACCATTAATGGCGATTTCATAGCAAATGCAATAAAATGGAGAGTTATGAATATAGAACGTGGCGCTACCACTGCTAAACTTTTATGTGATTTAATAAACATAAAAAAACACACTGTTACTAATTTTAATGGTCATGAAGATGTTGATGTTACAACTTTATATACCTCTTTTAGTATGGATATCCCTAATGAAATTCTTCAGGCTTGGGGTGATGATGATGGGCTTATTGATCAATTTGTATTAACTTACTCCCATCAGTTTTTTGAAGCGTAAAGAACCATTTATTAAGCCCACAATCAAATATTTACGAATATATTTAAAATAAATAATTTTAAATAAAATTTTTGCTTTTTTTTATAATATTTATAATTAACATAATTTAAAAAAGTAAATATTATAATATGGCAAATCAAGTTTTCGTTAGTCCAGGTGTCTACACATCAGAACAAGACCTAACATTTGTAACTAGTCAAGTAGGCGTAACTACTTTAGGTTTGGCGGGTGAAACGACACAAGGACCAGCTTTCCAACCTATTTTCGTAAGTGATTACACAGGTTTTCAAACATTTTTTGGTGGGTTGGATAATACCTTGGTTAATGACCCTAATGGTTATGGTTCACCATTGTATGAATTACCATATATTGCTAAATCTTATCTTTCACAGTCAAACCAGTTATTTGTAACTAGGGTTTTGGGGTTATCTGGTTATGACGCTGGCCAAGCTTGGGCTGTTACATTGAGCGCTGCTCTTGATCCTACTACTAGCGCACACACAGTTACAACAACTCCTACTATTACGTATTCTGCTACGAGTGGCTTTACACTACTTTCTATTAGTAGCACAGACCCTCTTATTGACATATTATATGTTACAGGTGCGATTAATTATTCTGCTATAGTAACCGCACCAATTAATACAGTTGTTAATTTCTCTGGTGTTGATAAATTTGGGTTAATTTTTAGCGGCGTAAGTTTGGCTGTTACTATTAACAACGTTGGGCCAAGTGGAACCAACCCTGCTAATATAACTGGTTCTTGTAGCTCAACAGCGGTTTACTATTCAGGTAGTGGTTACAGTGCTGTTGAAGATATGGTAGTAGCCTTATTACGTTCAAGAGGTACTGTAAATTATGGTACTCAATTACCACAATTTCAAGTTAGTGCTTCAACAAGTTTGATATTCGATCCAAACGTTAGTGGCGCTTCTAATAATCCGTTGGGATATTTTAGTTTGAGCGGAAATTCAACAACACAGGGTAATTTTGATTACTCATGTTCATTCGATCAAACACAAAAAAATTATATTACTAAGGTTCTAGGAACAGCAGCTGGAATTGGTAAAACTGCCATTTTCGTTGAGGAAATATACCAGAACATGTTTAATGAGTTCAACGATAATAATATGATTTATGGTGTAGATCTAACGTTAGAAACTTACAACACACAATTCGATAATTATTTTCAGCAATATCAAGGGGCTATTACACCATTTGTTGTTTCTGAATTAAGAGGTAATAAACTTTTAAGATTATTCAGATTCTGGACAATTGCCGATGGTAACAGTGCAAACTCACAAATAAAAGTTTCAATTCAGAATATTGACCCAGACCAATTAATATTCGATATTATTATTAGAGATTATTATGATACAGATGCAAGCCCAGTGATATTGGAACAATACACAAAATGTACAATGAGTCCAACATCTAAGAATTTCGTGGGTAAATTAGTTGGTACTATTGACGGTGTCTTTCCTTCTAAATCATCTTATGTGTTGCTTGAATTAGATACAAATTCTGATACAAGTGATTCATTCCCAGCTGGTTTTATTGGTTATCCTGTTAGGGATTATACTTTAAATAGTAATCCTACAGTGCAAGCGCCAGAAATAACTTATAATTTAGCATATGGTTTATACCAAAATCCTCGTAAGATTTATTTGGGCCTTTCAGATACTGTGGGTATTGATGAAAGCTTCTTTGACTACAAGGGTTTACACCAAAATGATAATATCTGGACAGGCTTAACAGATGGTTTTCATATGGATGTGGATGCAAGTGCCGCAACAATTGATGATATTTTCGTAGTAATTAATAGCAGTGGTGGTACATATTATCCAATATTTACTTTCAATACAGGTGTATGGCAGTTTAGGACAGATGCTGGTTTAGTGGGTGGTCCATATGCGAATATCAATACTCGTAAGTTCACCTTTGCACCGTATGGTGGTTTCGATGGTTGGGATATTTACAGAAGTAGAAGGACCAATTTGGACTCTTACTCAATTAGCCAACCAGCTGGTCAAGCAGGTTTAACGAATGGAAGAACATTCCAAGATCGTGTTACGAGCCAAGGAGAGTTAGGGTTGACTTCAGATTATTATGCATACTTAGAGGCTTATTATACCTTTATAAACCCTGAAGCTGTAAATATTAATGTATTTGCTACGCCAGGTATAGATGTTCAAATAAACGGTAGTTTAGTGAACGCTGCTATTGAAATGATTGAAATAAACAGAGCCGATTCATTGTACATCGTAACAACGCCAGACACTGATTCTTCTGGAACCCCTATATTGGCTACAGATGCTGTAAACATCGTTAATATAGGACCATATGATAGTAACTACACTGCTACTTACTGGCCATGGATTCAGATTTTGGATGCTGAGAATAATGTATACATATACGTTCCACCAACAAGAGATGTGGTTAGGAACATCGCATTAACCGATAATATCGCATTCCCATGGTTTGCTGTGGCTGGTGTGAATAGAGGTGATGTGGATTGTATTAAGGCTCGTGTTAAGCTTACATTGACCGACAGGGATACATTGTACAACGGAAGAATTAACCCAGTGGCAACGTTTGCATCAAGTGGTGTTAATATCTGGGGTAATAAAACTCTTCAGGTCGCTGATAGCTATCTTAATCGTATTAATGTTAGAAGACTTCTTCTTCAAGCTAGAAAACTTATTTCTGCTGTTTCGATTAGATTGTTGTTCGAACAAAATGATACAATCGTTAGAAATCAATTCTTAAGTCTTGTTAATCCAATCTTGGATAACATAAGAACTGAAAGAGGTTTGTCTGACTTCAGAGTTGTATTGGGTAACAGTCCAGAGGATATCGATAATAACCAATTAACAGGACAAATTTGGCTTAAACCAACCACTGCGTTGGAATTTATTAAAATCGGTTTTAATATTCTACCAGCAGGCGCAAGTTTCCAAAATATATAATTTTTTTATTAATTAATAAAAAAGATGTAAAGTACTTTACATCTTTTTTATTAATGTATATTTGTGAAGAGAAGCAGTTGTTGGTTTTAACTATATTAATTATGAAAATAGAATTGAATTGTCTTAATTGTAAAAATAATTTTGAAGTAGATTTTAAACGCAGAAATAAAAAATTTTGCGGAAGAATATGTTATTTCGAATATGCCACTAAGAATAAATTAATTGGTGGGAAAAAGGATATGGGTATTAGAGAAACTAGAAGGTGTGTTATGTGTGATAACGAATTTGAAATAAAGAAAAAGCAAGAAGGAAAGTTATGTTCTGATAAATGTAGAAAAAAATGGGGAAACATTCCCGAAAATAAAGATAAAAGACTTGAGGCGGCTAAAAAGATACTACTTGAAAATCATGGTGTTGACTCCTTTTTTAAAAAAGATGGTTTTAGGGAGAAATATGTAAATATCTTAGTTGATAAATATGGGGTTGATAACCCTATGAAATCTGATTTAATTGTTGAAAGGCTTCAACTAACCTTAAAAAAAAATCACTTAGAAACCTTATTACCTAAACTAAAAATAAACAATTTAGAATTATTGGGTGAGTATACCGTAAATAAAAACGGAAACACTTCATTAGCATATAATTTTAAGTGTTTGGAGTGTGATAATATCTTTACTAGCACAGTGTTAGGATCTGGTAAAATACCTATCTGTCGAAAATGTTTTCCTTTAATAAAAAACTCAAAAATAGAAGAATTGGTTAGAGACTTTTTAAACGATAAAAAAGTTCAACATCTGGATAATAGTAGAACCATTTTAAAGGGTCAAGAAATTGATTTATTAATCAATAATAATTTAGGAATCGAGGTAAACGGAAATTATTTTCATAGTGAAATAGGTGGTGGAAAAAATAAAAATTATCATATAGATAAGTCTAAATTAGCATATGATAAAGGTATTAAATTAATTCACATATTTGAGGATGAGCTATTATATAAAAAAGATATTGTTCTTTCTAGGCTATCAAACCTATTAAAAATAAACACCCAAAAAATATATGCAAGAAAATGTATTATTAAAGAAACCCCTTCAAAAATATCAAATGATTTTTTACTTGAGAATCACTTACAAGGGAGATCAATCGATAAGATTAGATTAGGCTTATATTATCAAGATGAACTAGTTAGTCTTATGACTTTTGGTAGTTTAAGAAAAATGATGGGTAGCAAAAATACACCTAATCATTTTGAACTGTTAAGATTTACAAATAAATTAAACACAAATATTATTGGTTCTTTTTCAAAATTATTACAACATTTTATTAAAAAATATACTCCAAAAAAAATAATATCATATGCTGATATTAGATGGTCTGGTTTGGACACTGTTAATAACGTTTATGTTAAGAATGGGTTTAAACATGTTTCTAATAGTCGTCCAAATTATTGGTATGTAAAAATAGGTGAATATAATAACAGATTTCATAGATTTAACTTCAGAAAAGATGTTCTGATTAAAGAAGGGTTTGATCCTAAATTAACAGAATTCGATATAATGAGAATAAAAAAATATGATAAAATTTGGGACTGTGGAAATATGAAATTTGAATATTTATCATGATTTTTATTTACTAACCAAATATTTATATACATGACCAAACTAATAATCACACAACAGCAATTAAACCTTTTAAAAGAGCATTTAGAAGAAGAAATTAGTGCGAGTGATGCTTATTCAGATGATGGTACCCTAGAGACAATTATTAACGGTAGGCGTAACGTTGCTTTTGTTGCGATGATGAAAAGTTATTGGTTGGAGGAAATTAAAGCTGCTGGATTAAAACTTATTCCTGTGGGTGGGCAAGATGCCTATGTTGTCTATCGTGAAGGTAGTGGTAACGAAGCTAGTCAATTAGCCAAAATAGCTAAAAAATACGGTGGTTATCTATCATATGAAGCCACTGCTGAAGAAACCTATTTAATTGGTATTTTATTGGGTTATAATAAGGAAGACGTAATAAGTTTCGTAATTGAGAAATATCCTGAAACAAAGGAGTATTTCAAAAACATTAATATTTATAAGTAATAATTCTATTCATGAACAATATAATAATCACCAAACAATACCCAAAAATTAGCTTGACTGAAGTTGTGGGTAGCGGTAAATTTAAAGCTGGCGACAAAGTTAGTTGGAAGAACAAGAGCGGCCAAATAAAAACGGGTATTGTACTAGACGAGCCAGTAGGTGATCCAAGTTTTATAAAAGTTCAATTTGGTAGTACCAGAGCAATGTCATTTGCGTATAATGAAAATGCGTTTTCATTATCACAACCACAAGCGCAAGCGCAACCACAAGCAAATATCGTTCCACGTGGAACAAATGTTAAAAAAGTGTTAAATGAGTTATATAATGAGATGAATTCATTATTTAAATTTATTGTGTCAAACCGTGGGCAAGTTAATCAACCGACAGAAGTAGAACCAGCACAACCAGAACAAGAACCAACAGATTATTCATACGAAGGTAAACCAGTTAAATTGGTAAATATACCTGGCGTACATATCCTACCGTATAATGTGGGTATTCAGTTCTCCAACGGAAATACTATACAAGTAAAAAGGTCGGCTGTTAAAGGATTAACATCTGAAGGCTATTATAGTTTATCAGAAGGAAAATATATTAAAGATAAGAATGTTACTAATTATTTGAATAAGTCTTTATCAAATAAAGAGATTAAAACCTTTGAAGGGCTTATGTTTCGCGTTGAGCTAATAAGAAATCAGTTGCGTAAGTTAGATAATACTGGTAATAAAGTTGTTGACTCATACGTACAGAAATTTAAAGAGAATCCCATCGTTGCAACTGATTTCGATAAGATGTTTAATATAGCGTCTACAAACCCACAAGACTATGAGAACTTTCTTAAATTTATAAATGTAGTTAATAACAGACTATATACAGGTACATTTAAAGGCGATAATATCGTAAATAAAATGTCATCATTGGGTAAGATGAGTTTCAATGAATCAGATACTAACGGTTTTAACAAATCGGCTCAATCAAAGAAAGCGTTTAAAGAAAACTTATTCAATTTTATCACCACTCTTATGGAGTTTTATCAGTATTTAACCAAAATGAGAAAACAAGCTGCTGTTAATGCCACTAGACCTCCTAGGAAACAGCCAGTTCAACCTACAACAGAAACCATTACTGAAAATAAATTAATAACTGAGGAAATACAGAAAATTAAGAAAATTATAAATTATACTTTATAATTTTTCTTATACGTAATTGTACCACAATCATATATTCGATATATGCCTCGATCTAACATAATTTGATGCCCAGTTTTATTCGAATTTTCAGCTTCCTTTAATTTTTGTTTTCTGAAATTAAATCTATGTAATCTGTTTTTTCCAATTATATAACTATAATTTGGTTTATTAATATGACTTTTTATAAACCCAAGTTTTTCGTATAACTCACCTTGACTCCATCTTTTATCTGCATAACTAACTATTTTTTTTGGGTCATATGTTTTAACGAAATTCTTTAGAAGTTTATCAGCGCCACCAATAATACTAGTATTTAATTTATTACAGAATCTTGTTAATTCATAACCATCATGTTTTTGGCCTATTCCTAATCTTGGTTTTCCAAATAACATTAAACTGACCAATTCATTATTATATAATAACCCTAATCTTACTTTTGAGTTTACGTTACCCTGTAAATGATTTTTATCTAAAAAATCTTTACTCTCTTTTGGATCAATGTTTTTAATAACACATTTTCTTGCAAATATTTTATGAGGTGTCAACCCCAAAATATTTATAAGCCTTGATTTAACGATTTCTCTTTTATTCAACCATTCATCTTCGAATATATGTATTAATCTTATTCCATTATCCTCGCATAGTTTCGTTTTATTTAAATGATAATTTTTATCCAAGAATTCTTCTGAATGCCAATATAAGCCATTATATTCAATCGCTATATTTTTTGATGGAATAAAAATATCCAATTGATGCGGTTTTATTATAGACATGGATGAACATATTGTATCAAAACCTAATAATATTATAAAATCATTAATATTAATTTCATCATTGGATACTGATGAAGTACATTTATTACATCCATGCCCTCCTATGTGATCGTACGGTAGTTGTTCAAATTCACCATGCTTAGGACATATGATTTTAACTTTAATAAAAGAGTTAGTATACTCAACTAAAGAATAATCATATTTCGTATTGTGCTTTTTTATTGCATCAGAAATAAAATCAGCTTCAGTTTTTGTTAGTTTAGCTTTGTTTAATTCATTAGCACATCTTGAGCAACCTTTACCCCTTGTATGGGAATATGGTAACTGCGTGAATTCACCATGTTTAGGGCATATTATTTTTATGGGAGTTTTACTATCAATATAAGTTACAGTTGAATAATCATATTTGTTATCGTGTGTAGCATTTGATTTGGTTATAAATTCATCTAAAGTATCGGCTACATTATTTCGTTTAAAAAAACATTTTCTACAACCCTGTTCTTCCTTAATATGATTGTATGGTGTTTGTTCAAATTCACCATGCTTAGGACATATGATTTTAATTTTAATAAAAGAGTTAATATATTTAACTAAGGAATAATCATATTGTTCTCCGTGTATCTCCTTTGCTTTGGTGATAAAATAATTGTACTTATTTAATGGATTTCTACAATCTACACAAGCTTTTCTACCCCTTAAATGCT
The DNA here is from genome assembly GCA_003151535.1 of Methanobacterium sp. Taxonomy (GTDB): domain Archaea; phylum Methanobacteriota; class Methanobacteria; order Methanobacteriales; family Methanobacteriaceae; genus Methanobacterium_B. Next base: position 28,352 of record PLXT01000007.1, on the reverse strand, counting down.
CAGCAGGGGCCTGTTCAAAAATTATATTATGCTTAACGCATTTTATTTTTATTTTTTTTGTACTATCCGCATAGTCAATTAGTGAATAGTCATAATCATCACCGAATTTACTTTTTGCTTTATTTTTAAAAATATCTACTCTATTCATTTTTTTTTTCTTTTCTGCATATTTATTAAACAGTATACAAACATACTAAAATAAATAGTTTAAAGCAAGTTAAAACAATTATAATATGGCTGATTTATTGATGAAAATGCCTTTGCCTTACGAGCCAAAACGAAAAAATAGGTGGTTAATAACATTCCCAGCAGATTTGGGTATTCAACAATGGTGGTTATCCACTGCTTCTAGACCTTCAATTACCCAAGCTGAAACTGAAATTCAATTTTTGAATACTTCAACATGGGTTATCGGTAGGTTTACTTGGGAATCAATTGATGTTACGTTCAGAGACCCAATAGGGCCATCTGCTTCACAAGCAATTATGGAATGGGTACGTTTACATTCAGAATCTATAACTGGTCGCCAAGGCTATGCAGCAGGATACAAGCGTCCTGTTGAACTCGAAATGTTAGATCCAACGGGTGTAGTTGTTGAAAAATGGCTCTTGGACGGAACAATGCTCACAAATGTTTCATTTGGAGATTTGGGTATGGATGATGATAGTATTGCTGAAATCACTGCAACTTTAAGATTTGATCGCGCAATTCTTTTATTCTGATTATCAATTATTTATATAAAATATTAATTAAGCCATAATTTATTATGGTTTTTTTATTTAAATATTAATTATAACTCTGTAAAATACAAAAAAGCTAAATAAGGATATTTATTATATCAAGATTTGATATAATGATTAAGAATTTAGTTTTACAAGGCGGTGGTGTTAAGGGTATTGCCTATGCTGGGGCTATTAAAGTTTTAGAAGATAAAGGAATATTAAAAAATCTTGAAAAGACTGCTGGGGTAAGTGCTGGTGCTATTACAGCGACAGTAATTGCATTAAATTATTCAGCTAGTGAAACATATAGCTTAATAAGCGGTTTAGATTTTACCTCTTTTAAAGATAATAAAGATATTTTTCGCTTATTAACAACCTATGGTGTTTATGCTGGTGATTCATTTTTACAATGGATTAAGGGTGTTATTAAAGAAAAGACTGGTAGTGAAACAACTACTTTTGCCGAATTAAAACTACAAAATTTCAAAGATCTTCACATACTTGCTACTGAATTAAACTCACACGGAATTAAAATTTTCAACGCACAAAATACTCCTGATGTAATTGTGGCAGAAGCTGTAAGAGCAAGTATGTCAATACCTTTATTCTTTAAAGCATTTTCTTTTTCACAGGGTATTGATCCTAAAAATGTGTATGTGGATGGTGGTATGGTGTGGAATTTTCCTTTAGAAATATTTGACACGGAAAATACCATAAATACAGAAACATTGGGGTTATGTCTTTGGGATTATGATGGGCAGACTGCTCATTCTCCAGTATCTTTTAATAATTTGGAATCTTATATAAAAGTTTTAGTAAATACACTTTCTTATGCACAATCAGTCGTAGTAGGCCGAACAATAGAAAATGATTTCAGAAAAATCAAGATAGCAGATTTTGCAATTGACCCTACCGATTTTACTATTTCTGAGGCTGATAAATTAAGGCTTTATCAATCAGGAATTGATTATACAACAGATTTCTTTAAATTAATTGTTACAATATAATTAGTATTTACAAAAATACTTAAAAAAGTATATTTAAGTATAATACCGTTTTAAAAATTTAAAAATGCCAGAAAAAAGACCCAACGTTTTTCCACAAAGGAATGAAGTAACACCCACCGAAAGCGAATTACCCAAGATTGTAACTGATGAAAGTTATGAAAGTAAAAAAATGGAAGTTGCTGAGGAAGTATATAATAATCTAGGAAGTGTAACTGGCATGGCTGCTGTAGATGTCATGCGTAAAAGAACTGAAGAACAAATTAGATTAAGGGATGGTCAGTTACAAAAAAATATCGATCAAACGAATACATATGCTAAGCAAATGTCAGATGCTAGTAATAGACAATATTCTCAGCCAGAACAAAAAAAAACTATGGTTAAGAGTGATATAAAATCACCAGTAAATTCATTAAATATACCACATTTAACTATGCCTACAGTAGATCCATATATTCAACAATTGAGTCAGCCTCAATACAATACAGCTTTTGATGTAATTCCATTACCATCACAAGGAAAGCTATACAGAAATAAAAAATCCAGTGTGAAGGTTGCATATTTGACAACTGCGGATGAGAATATTTTAACATCACCAAATTTATTACAGAGTGGTGAATTTTTAGAGATTTTAATTAATAGAAAGTTATTGGAACCAGATCTAAGATACCGCGATTTGAATGTGGGTGATAGAAATGCTATTATGCTTTGGTTGAGAGCAACTAGTTATGGTGAAATGTACCCTGTAACAATTTTTGATAAGGACAGTGAGCCATTTGAAATAGAAATAGATTTAAATACATTAAAAACTAAAAATTTAGGCGCTGAACCAGATTCAGAAGGATTATTTGAATATAATCTTTCCGTTAGTAAAAAACAAATAAAGTTTAGACTATTAACAGTGGGTGATATTGAAGATATTGAAAAAATGGTTGCTGAGGATGAAAAGAATAATATACCTGTAAATAATGAAAAAACTTATATTCTAGAGAGACAATTAGTGGAAGTGGGTGGTGATAGAAGTTTTTCAACTATTAGAGATTTTTCTCAAAATATGAGAATTAAAGATGCTAATGATTTAAGAAATTATATTTTATCTATTGAATCTAACGTTGATTTAAATATTGAAGTTACGTCTCCCAGAGGTGAGACGATAAAAACGTTTCTTCCTCTTAACGTCAGATTTTTTTGGCCTAAATTTTCAATATAAAATGTCCCTTTGGGAGGAGATTCATATTTGTATTCAACATTTAAAAATTGGTTACAGTGATATAATGACAATGCCCACTGGTGAAAGGCGATTCCATCTAAGTCTTCTGATTAAAAAGAATGTAGAACAGGAGGAAAAGAAAGAAAAAAATTCTAAAAAAACTGGAAAAGGTAAAAGAACATCTACAATAAGCGGCGACGCATTAAAAACTCAAATAAAAAGTGGTAATGTACCATTAAACTAAAACCCTATTTATAGGGTTTTTTTTATTGATATATTTATAAAAAAGAATTATATGGCAGGTGACGAAAATATATTAGGCTCGGGTGAGAGTATGAAAAACTTAGCTGCTTACAGAGCAGAACTTGAAAAGATAAATAAGATTCTTGAAAATATTAAACAGGGTAGCGAAGAAGATATTAATTTATGGGCTAAAAAGCTTAAAATAATAGAAAAAATTAATCAAATAGAAAGTAAAGCTGAAAGAGCTGCTCATAAACTACTCACAACTTTACGTACTAGATCCAAGATTGAAGAGGATATTAATAAGGATGCTAAATCTTTAGTTGGTTACGTTAAACAGGTTAAAAGTTTAAATAAGGAAATTTCAGGTATTAAATCAATAATTTTAGGTTTAGAAAAAGAAGATGCAAAAGCTAACGAATTTAAAATAAATATTCTTAAAAGAGAAACAAAAGAGTTAGAAGCTCAAAGAGACTCAATTGTTGATGCTGTTAAAAATACTAATAAATGGGGTTCTGGGTTACAATTAGCAGCTAAAGCTATTACTAGTATTGCTGATGGAATTAAAAGTGGATATGGGACAATAAAAGGTTCTGGGTTATTTGAAATGGATAAAGCCATTAAGAATGCTGCCTTGAGCATGGGTATATTGAGTAAACAATCTGATGAATTTCGTGGTCAAATAAAGGATGCTGCTAGTGAAACTGTAGAATTTGGAATGGGTATTGATGAAATTTCTAAAATACAAGCTTCTTACAGTGATTCAATGGGTACTACTGTTATGTTGGGAAAAGAAGCAGAGAAAAGTTTAGCCGCTGTAGCTGTAACCACTGGCTTGGGTGCTGAAGAAATGGGAAAATTTGCTGGAAGTATGGGTGATGTTGGTATCTCAGCAGAAAGAACAGGTGACTACATTCAACAAACAATGATGGATGCCCATTCAATGGGTTTAAATTCTAGCAAGGTTATAAAAGCGATTGCCAGTAATATTAAATTACTAAATAAATATAATTTTAAGGGTGGTGCTAATGGGTTGGCAAAAATGGTTGAAGAGACACAAAGGATGGGTGTAAATATTGATATGGTTGCTCCCATGGCTGAAAAACTATTTAATATTGAAGGTGCTGTAGAGATGTCGGCTCAATTACAGGTTCTAGGGGGTGAATGGGCTAAATTGGCAGACCCTTTCAAATTAATGTACATGGCACGTAATGATATGGATGGGTTGACTAAAGAGGTTATAAAGGCCACTACAGCCACTGCCTACTTTAATAAAGAATCAGGACACTTTGAGATATCTAGTTTGGAAATGCAAAGATTGAGATCAGTTGCAGAAGCCACGGGTTTAGATTTTACAGAATTAGCGGCAGCGGCAAAGAAAGCTGCACAATATGCAGGTATTAAAAAACAAATTAGCTATGGCTTTGATGAACAGACAGAAAAATTCATTGAATCTACTTCAACATTAGATAAAAATGGCAGAGCTGAGATAGTGGTTAATGGTTCACCAAAGTTTGTAAGTGATTTAACAGCTTCAGATAAGAATCTATTAGTTCAAAGAGCCAGTGAAAAGAATACAATGCTTGAAATGGCTAAAAACAATATGACATTTGATGATGCCCTTAATAATACCATTACATTATTTAAACAATCCATGTTACCGCTTGTTGAAACAATGAATACGGAGTTATTACCCAAAGTTACTGCTTTTATTAAAAGATTTAATGAAGAACATTGGGGTGCCAGAATTGGTGAATTTGCAAAAACAGTTGGTAGTTTAATATCGGTAATAGGTGGCTGGATAATAGATAATCCAATTAAATCTGCCTTTATATATGGTGCTGCTAAGTTTACAGGGTTTCTTTTTGAAACAGCAGAATGGTTTAAAAATGGTATAGCTTTATCTGAAGGGTTTTTATTAGGTACTGGTGGCGAAGGTGGTGGAATGACTGGTAATATCTTTAAAACTATAAAAAATCTTCTTGGTGGTAAGGGTGGTGGCGGAGGAATAGGTGCAGAAATTAAAACTTCTGGTGCTGTAATGGAAGGAATGGCTGGTAAAACAGAAGCTGAGGTATTTGGTAAAACGATGGGAAGCGGATTTGATGCTGCTGCTGTTGGTGAAACAATGGGAACTGAATTTTCACAAGCAGCAAGTTCTCCAATTGCAAGGTTGGGTGGAATTGCAACAGGATTAATTACTGCTGTTTCCTCTTTTATAAGTAATAAAGAAAAAGGTATGGGAACTGGTGAAGCTGCTGGTCGTGGTCTATTATCTGGTGGTGGTGCAGGTTTGGGAGCATGGGGTGGTGCAGCTAGCGGTGCTGCTTTGGGTAGCTTAGTTGGACCTATTGGGACTGTTATAGGTGGTTTAATTGGTGCAGCAGTTGGTGCTTGGGGTGGTGGAAAATTAGGTGATGCAGCAGGTAATGGTTTTTTTGGTTCAAGTGATGAAAATGCTCAAAGGGTAGATGATGGTGTTATTCAATTTAATCCACGTGATAAATTCATGAAGGTTAATGATGCAACGATGATTGCTGGTACAAATGAAAATGGTAATAGAGATTTGGCTGCGCAATTAGCTACACCAAATAGATCAATGACACAATCATCAATGTCTAATAATTTGAATGTTAATTTTAATCAACTAACTTTGGGTGGAACCATTGAACTTAAATTAGATAATAATTATTCTAGAGAATTGGGTACACAACTTATACATAATCCAGAATTTATACGAAGTTTAACAAGGATGATTAACATGGAAGTTGAAAAGAATTTAAATGGTGGTAAAAGTAAGGGTTAAAATACTTGCATTTGTCAAAAAAAAACCGTATATTTGATATCTTCAAGTATTTCTACACTATATTATATATAATATTGATTTATAAAAAAAATCTAATACAATGGTATTTATATATAAAGTAGCTTATGCCATTGTATTATGATAATGCAACTCCACAACTAGGTAGTTCTAATTCCATAACAAATACAGCCACAACTCTTCGTTTAAGAGATTTCCTGTTAACAAGGAATATACAAAATCCAATTGTATACCCACAACTATCTACATCTATTAATGGTTCTCCAAGAGGTGGAGAACCCTTTATTGATACTTCTCAAGGTAGTAATACAGTTATTCAACAAGTTAGTATAGAAGTTGATGGTATCTTTAGATACGGCAATGCTACTAGTATGAATCAGTTTAAAAATACTGATGTTAGCGCTGGTCAATTAGTGGATATTGAGAATTTAACAACTGTATCAATATATCCAACACCAAAAAATACCACAATTAACTATACTGATGAAGATTTAACTAAATATGGGTTATTGGCAATATCAGATTATGCAAAATTTCAACAAATAGCAACATCTTTTAACCTATATGTAGATACGCAGCAACAAGTTGATGTTGCTGACATGTTATCTTTAAGACCAATGCCATTTAATACACAATTAGGTAACTATACAGATGTTTATGGTGGTTTAATTCCAGGCGGCGAAGGTTCTATTCAACCATCCAGTATTGCAAATACTATATTAAATGCTGTTGTATCACCACAATTTGATATAATGAGTGCCATAGCTGGTAGGTCATTAGGAACTAGCGGAACTGACATTGATACAAAATTAGGTGTAGTTGCTGGTCAACAGTTAGCTCTATCATTAGCTTATAATGCAGCTTTTAATGTACAACAGAAATTGCTTGGTGCATTGAATGTAACTGATAATATGTTAAGTTTGGTAAAGGGCAATGGATTAGCAGGCTTAAGACCAGATTATACGATTACAATACCTTCCAGTACTGGCGCACAGGTATTAAGTTACATGGATACCGTATTAGGATTCTATACCCCTACAAGTTATTTGGATGACAGTGGTTCAATATTCTCTAGTGAGAACGGTAATGCTGCAAATATAGAAAGATCCAATAGTATGTTAAATAATACAGGTCAGGGACAGAAAAAAGTAATAACCGACCTTATGAATTTTAATATAAATGGAACATCCAGTTATGATAATCCAGCAACAACAGCATTTAGAAGCGGATACGCGCCTGGCTTTCAATCCAATGGTGGGCCGTTAGTTAACCCATATATTTATGCTTTTTATAATGGTAGTGGTGCTATATTGGATATTCTAAATCCAGCAAATGGCGATGTTATACCAACAATAAGCTATAATAGGTCCAATCAAATAGCCAATTATGGTTTTGACGATTTTAATAATAACACATATACTGTTTCATCAGTAGTACCATTTCCAGTTAAGTTTAGCTGGACAAGCTCAAACGGAAATGCCGTTAATACAAATAATGATTATGATTCGTATGTTGGTGATACAAATTTAATAGGTAATCTACCAGAAGGTAAAAAATCATTATTGGTTAAAACCCAAGCCTTGTTTAACAGTAAGGGTATGAAAACAATCATATCATCAAAGGGTGATAGTAGTATTGGTAATGGTTATGATCAAATACAGACAGCGATAAATCAAGGTGCAATATCAAGGGGCTCAGCTGTTATGACTAGTAACAATTTTACTGTCAACGGTGCTGTAATACCCAATACTGGTATGTCACCAGATAACATTTTCTGTAGATCCTGGACATCTTTTAATAGATATGACACGGTTAATAAACTTATAAGAAGTAGAGGCTTGAATCAAGCAGAAAATACTGATGGTGAGTTAATATTGGATAATCCTTGGAGATTACAGTATGAAAATAATAGCGTTTTAGATGATAACGGGTTTGTTAAAATTGCACCATATAAAAGTGATGATTTATCAAGAAATGCTACCACACCAAAAAAATATATGTTTTCAATTGAAAACTTAGCTTGGGTTGGTAATCCAGCAGTTAACCTACCAAAAGTTGAACAAGGCCCAGGCGATTTACTCACAGGTAAGTTTGGTAGGATAATGTGGTTTCCGCCATATGATCTTTCATTTGCGGAAACAAGTAATGTTAGTCTTGAATCAAATATTTTTATAGGTAGAGGCGAACCATTATACACGTATAATAACACCGAAAGAACTGGTAACCTATCATTTAAAATAATTGTGGATCATCCAAGCATAATGAATGCATTTGCTGGAGATGCAAGTGTTAGTGATGAGTTTATTGATTCTTGGATTTCTGGATGTTTGGATTTGGATAGTTCAAGATGGGCAGATTTATTAACAACTGATGAAAAAGCATTTATAGATACAAGAAATGCTACTAATGCAAATAAAACCACAGTAACAACGCCCACACTCAATATAAAATCAAATTATAATCCAAACGGTTTTAATATTTATTTCAAAAATGATTGTGTTAATATAGATAACACGTTATATGAATTTGCATCAGCAAATTCTCCATCACTTTTATCACCAGCATATCAAAGTGATATATTAATTCCGTTTGACCCCAATTGTAAGGCTATTACCCCTTATCATACTACAAATGCGGATCTTATAAGTTTCGGGTTAAATGCTAATGGTCAAGTAGTGACTGTTGGATCACAACAATTCAATAATGGCTGGACAACGCCTGGCTTTTTTGCCTCAGTAATAGCGTATCTAAGCAATTCTATCTTTGATAATTATGTTATAAACATTACGGTTGCTGGTTTTGCTTCAAGTCAGGGATGTGCAACAGAAAATCAAACTTTAGCACAAACAAGAGTAACAAATACTATAGCGTATCTGAAATCAAATTTAGGTAATCTTACAAATGTAGTATATGTGGTAGGTAGTGGTTCAATTCTATCAGGTAATTTTAATAATGATCCAAATACCTCTTCTAATTTAGCACCTAAACAAGCGAGATATGCTTCGGTTTCTTTTAGTATAAATTTAGCTAAGACTAATGCTTCACAAACCATACAGACAACGGATAGTACCACTATAAGAAATCTTAGCCAACAAATACAAAAAAGATATTACAATGAAGGGTTATTTTTCCAAAAGCTAAAAAGAACAGATCCCTTTGTCTTTGATAAAATACGAGAGAAAATTAAATATTTTCATCCAGCGTTTCATAGTATGACCCCAGAAGGTTTTAATTCAAGGCTAACATTTCTATTACAATGTACAAGACAAGGTCCAACAGTGCCAGGCGTACAAGCAAATAATTTAGCGTTTGGGCCACCACCAGTATGTATTTTAAGAATTGGTGATTTTTATAATACTAAAATAATGATTGACAGTATTAACTTTGATTTTCAAGATCCACAATGGGATTTAAACCCAGAAGGCGTTGGTGTGCAACCAATGATAGCTAATGTAAGCATGTCTTTTAAATATATCGGTGGGTCTAGTTTATTAAGTCCAATTAATAAATTACAAAATGCATTATCATTTAATTTCTTCGCAAATACACAAGTCTACGATCCAAGATCAGATTATGTTGCAAGAGCTAGTAATGTTAATGCAACTAATAACAACAATAATTTTGCTGATCTTAGGAATACAACCTCTACCAGTGCATTAGAAATGAATTATGCGTTAGTATTAGGAATGAACACTACAACAACGCCATATGAAACAGATCCCAGTATTGTACCTACAAATACAGCAAATGATGGTGTTTCGGTTGATCAAACAGCAACTGCAGCCGCTAACAATAACACCCAACAAACGACATTGGTTAGTTCGGTTCAAGATGCAGGTGTTTTATATTTACCATCAGCACAGGTTTATTTTACAGTTCGAGACGGTATAACTGGATTAACATATAATATTGTTAAGAATGTAAAAAATGACTTATCTCAAAGTTATCAAATTACAACGCAGGTGTTTGACCAAAATAAAACAATAATTTATAACCAACCAACCACTCAATATTATGGATACGCAGAGGGTAATACGCTAGTATTTGCTCAATTAAGTAATTTTTACCCTGTAATGCAACAATCCATATTATCAGATTCAACAGTTTATTTTATAAATGTTTTATTAACAGGCGAAAATGATAGTAGTAATATAAACTTGAAGGGAAATATAAATAAAATATTAAAATAATATGGCTGCTTATTACGACAGATATCAGAATTTTAGAACCAACGGTAGTATGAGCCCAATTCCTGGGTTAAGTTTGGGCGTTTATAGTACAGATATAAGTGTGGTCTATAAATTAGGCAAGACAAGGCTTGACATATTAAGTAATACATACTATAATACCCCTTATTGTGGTTGGTTGATAATGTTAGCAAATCAACAATATGGTGGGTTGGAATTTTATATCCCAGATCAGTCAATGATTGTTATACCCTATCCATTTGAATCAGCCATTGATAGATATATAACAGCAGTGAATACTTATAATAGTTTATATGGCGGGTGATAAAATTAATAATGAGATAAAGAGGATTAAACTAATAGATCCAAACGATTTTACAAATCAATATGCTGGTAGTGTTTTTTCAGATACTAAATTTAATATGTCTGTACCTCCAGAAGATTTGTGTGTTGTTGTGGAACTAAGTACATATGGTAAGGGTAGAACAGTTCTATCAAGCAGTAAAATCAATTCAAGCTCTACAATTACCAATCAAAGAATTAATGTTAGTTTTAATAATAATGAAATTATTAATTTAATGACATTTTCTTCGGATGCTACAACAGGTAATAAACCAACTTTAACAACTAAATATACCGACCTATCAACACAATTAGATACAATTGATGAGGCATTGGGATTAACGAGTATTGATATTGATTTCAATTCTTCTTACACTCCTATGGTTACTATTAATTTTATAGATGTTAAAGGCGGGGCAATTTTTCAACAAAATGGTCAGTCCAAATACAGCATTTTTTTTAGATTACCTTATCCTCTTTTTCAATTAAAGATTAAAGGGTTTTATGGTAAGCCAGTTACATATTGTTTGCATTTAACTAAGTTCAACAGCAAATTTAATTCTCAAACTGGAAATTTTGAAATTACAGCACATTTTGTAGGATATACATATGCTTTATTATCGGATATGATTATTGGATATTTAAAGGCAGCCGAAGAAACTCCCCGAGGTAAAACGCTTTTAGCTGAGAGAAAATCAACATCTAAAAATCTTTTATCTATAAATGAATTTTTACAAGCCATTCCTTTAATTGACAACGCAATTAAAGAGCAATTATCTAGTAGCAATCAAGATGCCACAACATTAACAACATATCAACAAGCCGAAAACTATTTAAACAATTTAAATAGTGAGGTACAAAAATTTATATCTAATTTACAGCAATCATTTCCTAATAATTTAGTTTCTAGTCCAACAAATAATGATATTGTTGTAATTAATCCAAACACTATTGTAACGTCTGATATTATTAAACAAAAGGTACAAGATTTTACTGTTTCTTTTCAAAACTTAGTTGTTTCATATAATAAATTATCAACAAGTTCTAGTATTAATTTAATAGCTAATTTGGGGCCTATAGTTTCACAATTTACACCTAGCCAATTAAGCGCACAACCTATAAGTTCACAGGATTCAATAACTATACAAGGAAATTATAAAGATTATAATGTAAGTGATATATTACAAGTTAATAATGTAGTTAAAAGGCTTAATGATTCAATACCTAATTCAATTATTACGACCTCTTTATTTTTTATTGATGTAACGGATGTTTTTTCCAGTATTAATAATCAATTAAGTAATATAACTTTACAAGAAAAGGATGTTGAAAAAGAATTAGGTCAGCAATTATATGGGAAAATAAAAGATGTTTTAAAATTCGACCCGAATATTAGAAATATCACAAATATTTTTACAACAGGTATTGAAATATTTTTACAATTAATTTATGAAACAGCAACTCATTGGAATGATAGTGCAAGACTTGCCCAATTTTCAAAATTTAAAAATAGTATAGAAAATATAGATGTAACTAAAACAAATATTGTAAATAATCTTGTCTTTCCATTTCCAGAATATCATAATGTTAAAGATGAAGAACAATATTTGGGATATCCAGGGGTTTTAACGAATCCAGAACAAGTACCAGAAATACAGTTGGTTAATCAACTTTATGATGGTATGATAATTGGGAATAAAATTCTGCAAAATATTAATAATACGGTAAATGGTCCAGCGGCTTGGAATTCAATGAACCCGATAGATAGTTACAAATTTCAAACAACAATACCATACAGTAGATTGCCATCATCCACTGGCCCAAATGACTTAGCAGCATATGTGGTTATGAGAGCTGCTGGATTTTTAGGGTTTTCAAATACCTTTTTGAGCGCCGATGGGATAAAGACATTTGCCAGCGCAGATGCACAAGCACTTATAAATAATTTTAATAATAATTTTAATATAATTAATGCTTTACTAGATAACTATAAATTGGGTACTGATTATCTTAACGCTGCTGCATTAATTAATGGAAATAATACTAAAGTATTAATTAGTGAGGGTGGTTATAACTTTAACGGTACTACTATACCATCTAGCTTAGACGTATATAGCTATATATCTGAACATACAACAAATAGATATGTGTTACCAACAGATAAAAATTTTTTCGGAGAGAATTTAATATATTCGTTAACACCTAAAAATGGAACTGTTAGTAGTGAACCATCTAATTTATTATTAAGTAGTAGAATTTGTGATACACCTGATTTAACTAACATAATAGACACCGCAACTTATGTTACTATAATTGAAAAAACTGATTATGATAGTATAATTATTACACCAGCAAACAACTATACTAGCAACGCATTCAACGTAGAAAAACTACGACATAATATTAAAGAAGATATTCAAACAACCCCAACAGAATTAATAGCTTGTGGGTTTAATGCTGGATATGGAAAATATGGTATACAAGATTTTACACAAGCTGATTATAGTAGTACAAATGATATGGGTTTAAACAATGTACAACCATTTTATAGTATTTTTTATTCAAATGCTGTAAGTGGAAACATTACCACGCCAAATCTAACAGGTGGGAGAAGAGTAGGTGGTGAACCATTATTTACAAGTTATGATTTATATGTAGATAACACTATAAACGATTTTACTACTCAAGATAGTAATTATATTAATGAATTATTTGGTAATCAAGTAAATCCTGGTCAAAATTTACAATCTTTTCAAAATAGCGGAAATTTAAGTTCAGTAGCATTTCCATTTTTTGGCTATGCGATAAGTACATTAAAAAATGCTACTAATATTGTTAACCAAGCTATTAATATTATTGCATCAGTTGTTGAACCAGTTCTTACATTAGTTACAAAGCTTTTAGAGGGAGACACTGTAGATGGTAAAAGAAGTTTCTCAACATTTCAAAGTTTATTTGGATCAAGATTTTATAATGCACAGGGTGTTCAAGCAAGGGCATATCTTTTTTTACATTGTTTTCCGTGGAGAGGATTGGTTGGTGGGGTTTATGGAGAAACATACTATCATGAACTTGTAAGACTTTTTGCAGGGACGCCAGTCAATTATGATCCATTGGCAACAGGCCCATTTAATACAATACCGATTCGAAATACTTTCAGATATAGAACTGGATTTGTACAAGTACCAAAACTTTTTCCAGCATTTATTGGGGCGATAATATGGAGATATGAAAAAGCTGGGTTAGAAAAAGATGGCAAAACTACTTTTACCTCATTATTAACATTTGATGATTCAACTACCAGTGGTAAAGACCCTATCACTTTTACAGCCTCAACAAAAACCAGCTATCTTTTTCCAAGTAATATTAATAATTACCCTAAATCATATCAGTACTGTTTATCAAATCAGTCAAGTGATTTTCAATACGCAATGAGTTTTAGTGATGATACTGATGGTTATTATAATATTGAGCCACTTATAATAAATTTACCAAGCCCAGTAAAACAAGTTTTTTTAGATGAATTTATTAATTTTGTAAACGGAAATAATAACTTTTCCAATGATCAAACTGGGTTTCCGCAAATTCAACAACTATTTGAAGTATATCCATTAAAACCAAGCACCCCAAGTATTTCAGCTTGGGACACTAGTTATAACTCAATTGCTGATGTAGGTGCTGTAGGAACTATTAATATTAATAATATTGTAGCTAATATCGGCCTTAACCCAATAAACCCAAGTTATCAAGATCCTAAAGCATTCTTACAAAGTAATTATAAAGTTTTTACTTATTTTAGTAACATCCCAGGAAGTTATGTAATTGAATACGTACAAAATGGTGTTCTGGATAATAAGCTTAAGAGTCTTTTTTTTGATTACAAATATATTGCGAATTGTTCTTGGAGAATTTGGCAACCAAATTTTACAGCATTATTTTTTACACCAACAATCACCCAGCAATGGTGTGATGCTCATGTATATATACAATCATCAGATTTTAATAACTATATAGCTGCTTTTACAGCAGAGATAACAAGTGCTAAGAATGCCAATGATAAACAATATTTTAATAATAAAAATTTATTAGAAATTAAATTTGAAATTTATAGAACATTAAAGAAAATATACGATAAATGGATTGCAAACTCAACAGGTCCAACAAATAGTATATTTCAATGTTGTACCACAGGAGCAATAAACGGGCTACCAACAAGATTAGCTGGAGACACAAATATAAATAAGCATTTGGGTGGAGAAGGAATAAATTTAAATTTAATAGATAGCTTTAGATTTATAAATAGGGCATTTGTTGACATAGGAGATGATTTACCCATTAACCCAATTGCATTTGGTAAAATATTAGCTGATAGTACCGATACTAGCTTTTATGATATGTTTGGTAGACTATTAACCGATAATAATCTCATTTTTGTACCTCTACCAACTTATATTGATTATAGTAACAATGCTGAGGTTGAAAGTATATTCAAATCTTATCCATATTATTTACAAACTGAGATAACGACATCTGGGCCATCATTTGTGTGTATGTATGTTGGGCAAACTTCTACAAAATTAGATTTTGGGCCTAATTCTGATTATCCAGATGATGGAATTAACTTTAATGATAAATCAAAGATTCCTACTGATTTGGCCTCAGACTTATCAGATCATGAAACTCCAACAGCAGCATTTCTAGTAAAATATGGTCAACAAAATCAAAACATATTTAAGGATATAGTATTGGATCAAGCTGAATTTACTGAAACCGCAGAATCCCTAAGAATTACCGACGCAATCGCAAATAGTTATTCGCAAACTAATCAATCATATGTAGGTCAAAATTTATATAATGTTTATACTGCTAGAAGTTATAAAGCAGAGGTAACTATGATGGGAAACGCCATGATCCAACCCATGATGTATTTTCAATTGGATAATATACCAATGTTTCGTGGGGCATATTTAATAACAGGTGTAAAGCATCACATCGTTCCAAATAGTATGTCAACGGTATTTACTGGAGTTAGGGTTAAGAAGACTGCAACACCATTGATAGAAGCATCGACTCTTTATACGTCTCTATTACAGGGTTATCAGTTACCTACAGGCACCACAAATACTATTAGTTCAACATACACAAATTATGTATTCAAGTATCAAAATATTTTAAAACAAGCTGTATTAACGAGTAAAACAATTCAGAATAGTCCAACGATAACATCTTCTCAAACCGCAGCTATTACACTTAATGCACAAAAAGAATTAACTAATTGGCAAAATGGTACTTTGAGTGAAACTTCAGATGCTGGCGGAAAGCTGGTTAAAAAATATACTACAAAACAAGGCATGTATAATTTCAGTCAATCTGTTAATTCACCCAGCGATCCTTGGAGCGCCGTATTTGTGTCGTATATAATGACTTTTGGTGATGAATATTTTCCAGCCAGTGCTTCACATTATGATTATATTACTAATTCAATAACAAACACTAAATACGGTTACGAAGTATTTCCACTTAAAGCTGGTTTAACAATAAAAGCTGAGATTGGCGATATAATAGTTAACCCTAGAAGTGGTAATTTTACTGCATCACACGGAAATATAATTTGGAGTATTACAAATAATACTGCTAATTTGATTGGTGGTAATAGAGGTTTATCATCTGGGAATAAACCTTCTAATACAGTAAACTTTAAGACTCAAGAAACTGAAAAAAATGACGGAACAGTTAAATCAACGCAAATAACATTGACTAATGGGTATATAACTGATGCAACGGATGTAGGTACAGCCTTATTGATAATGAAAAAAACAAAGGGTACGTATTATCAAGGAATTAACCCATTAATTAATTATTCTGTAAATGCGCCTGGCAATAATGTTAATTTTACTAAGCCTACGTCACAACAAACGTTACAATATCAAATTCAAATTAAAAATTATTTTAAAAATTATTTTAAAAATTCATATAATATAGTCTTAAACGATGACACCTCTAAAATATTAACAGCAGGTATTATGGGTAATTTACAACAAGAAAGTGGGTTTAATCCAAATATTGCCCCACATATTGATAGCAATAAAGAATATGTATACGGGCTAATCCAATGGAATGCTGGAACATATTCAAATATACCATCGACTATTGGATTAACAGTTGATAGTCAGTTAAATGCTTTGGTTGGTGGGTATACACCTAATTTTAATGTATTTATGAAAAATGCTTTAGGAACAACAAACGGGTTAAACGCTAGTTATGCAGCCTTTTTGTTTGCTAATAAAGTTGAAATTTGTGCCGCTTGTTCATTTACAGACAAGGTTGTTATTAATGGTAAAACTCATTATATTCTTCAACCCATTAATCAGCAATACACCCAATATCTAGCAGGAGACAACAACATTAGGAGCAAAAACGCAACTATTTTCTATAATAAATTTAATACTACTGGCGATCCACTTCAATGGTAAAGTTTTCGTATCATTGATAATGAAGATTGCAAATATTGTTTCAAGTACAAAAGAAACTGTTTCAGAAGATTTTAATGTGGTTAAATCCTTGGATGATGTAATTCAAGGATTGCCCACGTTAATAGTGGGCTGGGAATATATTAAGAAAAATTACCCTAACTATAGTATAATCAGTAGAACACTAGGAAATAATCTTGCATGGACGTTTAAAAAAACAGAAAGTAGGGAAACACACGACCAAGATATATATAATTTTCAGCTAAGCGCTTATAAAAATATTGTTAAGGATGTGAGATATTACTATGTTGACTTCATCTCCCTCAATAAATCAAATATTAAGAAATTCTTATATAAGATAAATGCTGGCAATCTGATAACTTACCATCAATCGAAAAAGAATACAGATATGATATATTCGTATATAGATAATGTTATATATGGTATAGATTTAAATTTGCTGGAATACATGGGTTTTAATAAAGAAAAAATAATAAATAAGGTTCGTAAAAATACTAAAATTTTTTTAGAAGAAAATTACATATTTATAGAGTACAGAAATGGTTTGGAGTTTCTTGATAATCAAGTGAAATACATACCATACTTATACTTTATAAAAAATGGATAAAACAATCTTATTAGCCTCATTTTTATTTCCAGAACGACTTGAATGGTTTATGACTTATCTGGAGACTAATTTTGATATACCGCAAGACAGAGTTTTTTGTTACAAGAATTTGGACGATGAGTCTAAAGTCATTGTAACATTTAAACTAGTCTTACAAGATAATAAGCACATAGACCTTAAAAATACCTTCCCCAACGCAATTATTATCCATAAAAAGGGTAATGCATTATATACAATAAATGCATTAAACAAACTTATTGAGGAAAATCTGGGTGATACTATTGGTAATATTGATTATAAATCATACAAAGTTAACTGGGACGACTATCAAAATAAGCTCATTTTGATCGACACTAAGGAGCTAAGACTTATAAATATTACACGTATTTTTTAAAAACACGCGATATTTATAATGGATTAGACATAAATAAATAACATATTTAAATTGTGGTATTATGAATAAAACAAACGAAAAGGCTCTTGACATGTTTTTGGGCGAAGCCCCAAAACCAGCCGAAAATACGCCAGACATGGATTGTTCTTCTGGAGTATGTGTTGTGAAAAACGACAAAAGCATACAGGAAAGAATAAATAAAAAAATAATAATCGAAGACGGTAGACAACTATTAATCTAATATGGCAAAAAAATTAAACCCAGCTCTTTTACAGGAAGAACTTAAAAAATTTAAACTTTTAACTGAATACACGTTTTATACCGAAAAAGACGATTCACAAAATGGTAATGATTTGATCTTGGGTTCTGGCCTTGATGAAGAAGATGAAAATCCAGAAGGTGGAGAAAATGGTCCAGTCGATCCTAGCGCAGCTCAAAACACTGCTGCCCCAGAAGCTGGTGCTGCTCCAGAAGGTGAAGACGACAACTTATTCGATACCAACGATACACCTGAAGCAGGTGCTATCCCAGACGATGTTCAACCAGCCGACCAAGAACTCCCTGCAGAACCACCTGTAGAGCCCACACCAGAGGCTAACGATGACATTGAGGTAGATGTCACACAATTAGTACATGGTAGTGAAGAGGCTACAAAGGCTGCTACAGACGCTAGTCAAAAAACAAGCGAATTGATGTCTAAGTTTGAAGAACTGGAACAAAGAATGTCAAAAATGGGAAGTATAGCCCATAAAATAGAATCCCTAGAACAGGAAATAATTAAGAGAAACCCAACACCAGTTGAAAAATTAGAAATGAGGTCATTGGATTCCTATCCATTTAATATAAAATTGAATGATTACTGGAAAGACGTTGACGGATATGATGCCAACGGCAAAGATGAACCAGAAGAATTCGTATTAACTAAAGATGATGTTGATAATGGATTTACTGACCTTTCAATTAAGAAATCGTTAGATAGTCCAGAGGACTATGATGAAGAAGATGTTTATTAAAAAAAAAGGAGAGCTTACGTTCTCCTTTTTTGTTTTTATATTATTCTCCAAGTTGTATTTATAATATTTGTTGTGTAGGTTTGTTAGTGTTTAATTATTTAATTATTTGAGTTGACTTTTTCTATCTTTTTAGTATATTAAACATATAGAATAAACGCTAATTATATAATAACACATACATAGTAAACTACAAATTTTATGAGTAAAAAAGATGCACTAAGTGCAATGCTAGAACAGTATCAGACTAATTCTGAAACCAAAAACAACCAAGTCAAAAAGTACGACTTAAAAAATTATTTCTCAACTCATTTGGGGCCTAAAGAAACAACTGCGACTAAAAGAATTCGCATATTACCCACAACCGACGATTCAACTCCTTTTAAGGAAATTTATGGTCATAAAGTTCAGGTTGAAGGCGAATGGAAAACATTCATTTGTTTAAAACATGAAGCACAGCAAGATTGCCCATTTTGTGAAGCTAATGATGCTCTACGTGCTACAGGTAACGATGCGCAGAAAGAATTAGCTAAAAAGTACAGCGCAAAGAAAATGTATGTTGTAAAGGTTATCGATAGAGATAACGAAAAAGACGGTATTAAATTCTGGAGATTTAATCATGATTATCGTAAACAAGGTATTCTGGATAAGATTTTCGGTATTTTACAAGCAGTACAAAAGGATATCACTAACCCAGAAACAGGACGCGATCTATTAATCATTTTAGCTAGGGATCAGAATAACCGACCAGCAGTACAAACCATTAGTCATTTGGACCCAACCCCCTTGAATGCTGATAAAGCATTAGAACAAGAATGGTTAAGTGATGAGAGAACATGGAAAGATGTATATGCGATTAAGCCATATGAATTCCTTGAAATTATTGTTAAGGGTGGTGTCCCAGTTTGGGATAAGATCCAAAAGAAATTTGTTGATAAAATTTCAGTGATGGAAAAAGAAAAAAATGATGTTGCTGCAGAAGATATTACAATTGGTGTACCCAATGTAAAACCAAACATTACAGTTTCTACCAGCCCAGCGTTACCAGTTGTCACTAATGCCAATGATTATGATGATGATGGCTCAGATTTACCCTTCTAATAATCCAATAATATAAATTGGGTGGTATAATGCTGCCCAATTTTTATTTAAAACATACTATATGGCAAAAAAACCTGCAAAAATTATCGAAAAGAAGACGTTTGACGCTCAAGCGTACAAAGAGTCTAAAGGGCTAACAAGAAAAATTAAAAATAAAGAATTAAGCTGGATACCATTATCAGAAGCCTTTCAAGATGCTTTGAGAATTCCAGGTATTCCAAGAGGATATACTACACTAAGCAGAGGCTACTCTAATACTGGTAAATCTACTGGTATATACGAGGCTATTGTTGGGGCACAGAAAATAGGTGATTTTCCAGTAATTTTCGATACAGAAAATAATTTTAGCTGGGAACATGCGACTAACGTAGGTGTTAAGTTTGATACGATAGTAGATACTCAAACTGGTGAGGTAAGTTATGAGGGTGATTTTATATTTGTAAGTAATAGAATGCTGTTGGACCTATATAGCCATTGGGATTATGATGAGGCAAAAGAAAAAGCTGAAGCGGTCAGGAACCAACCAGTAATTGAAGACATCGCTCGGTTTATGGATGAACTCATGGATGACCAAGAAGCTGGTAATTTACCAAGAAATGTTGCGTTTTTTTGGGATTCAATTGGTTCGTTGGATTGTTTCAGATCAGTAAAATCTAAGAGTAAAAATAATCAGTGGAATGCAGGTGCATTGGAATCCAGCTTTAAGAGCATATTAAATTTCAGAATACCAGACACTCAAAGGGAAGATTGTCCATATATAAACACATTTTTTGCTGTACAAAAAATTTGGTTTGACAATATGAATGTTGTTATTAAACATAAGGGAGGGGAAGCATTTTTCTTTGGGGCTAGACTTATTCTACATTTCGGTGGAATTCTAACCCATGGAACCAAAAAGAAGAATGCTGAGATCACGCACCAAGGTGTTAAATATAAATATCAGTTTGGTATTGAAGCAGATCTGAGATGTGAAAAGAACCAAGTTACAGGCATCGAACAAATGGGTAAAATATTATCAACATCACACGGTTATTGGAATCCAGATAAAATTGAAGAGTACAAGAAAGAACACAAGAAGACCATCATAGATATGTTAACCAAATCGTATGATTGTTCTGGGATAACTATAGATGATGATATCAAAATCACCACTGAAGTTGTTGAAAAACTAAGTATACACGATGTTTCAAATTAATTTTTTAACCTTGTAATTGTTTTTATTTTGAACAAGAGACCACCAAAAAACGGTGAAATAGTACACGATATAAACACATTATTAGTTGATGGTAATGCCTTATTTAAAGTCGGGTTCTTTGGCGCAAGAAATGAATATAATCACCACGGCCAACACATTGGTGGATTATATCAATTTATTACAGTAGTTCGGAAACTATTAAATGAAAACCTGTATCATAGAGTTTTCGTTTTTTGGGACGGGTTATTTAGTGGTAAGATGAGATATGATATTTACCAACCCTATAAGAGTGGCCGTGGTAAAGATTATATAAACGGAACACAACCGCAAGATGAATCTGAAAATACCCAAAAAGGATTAGTTTGGGATTATCTCGAAGATTTATGTATAAGACAATTGCGACATGAGTATGTTGAAAGCGATGACTTCATTGGGTATTATTGTTTGAATCGTGAGGCTAATGAAAAGATAACGATATGCACCAATGACAGGGATATGTGTCAACTTATTTCTGATGGGGTTAGAATTTATTTTTGTGACTTAAAGAATTATGTTGATCTTAATAACTACTCTTCATATTTTTCTCATCATCAAGCCAATTCAGCTTTAATAAAAATTATTATTGGTGATAATAGTGATACTATTAAAGGTATCAAAGGTGTTAAAGAGCCCACCCTACTTACTTTTTTCCCTGAGATGAAAGAAAGGCAAGTCTCGCTTATTGAAATAATATCAAAAGCTAAAGTGCTTCAAGAAGAACGAATTAATACCAAACAAAAGCCATTAAAAGCGTTGAATAATATTATTCATGGTATAACTGACGGTGTACAAGGTGATAGATTTTATGAAATAAACACAGCGTTGGTAAATTTAAAATCTCCCATGATAACGCAGGATGCAATTGAACAATTAAATATCTTAAAAGAAGGAAATCTTAATTTTAAGGATAGAGGTATCAAAAATGTTCTTATTAAAATGAAAAAACATGGGTTGGATAAAACAATTGGTACAGAAAGATACGCAGAATACTTACTCCCTTTTAAAAAACTAATAGAAAGAGAAATTAAACAAACAGATAAAAAATTACAACATGATTAAGAAAATTGAAGAACAAAGATTTGAATTTGTGTTTTACATCAATAAACACATTATTTGTCAAAGGTATTTTAGCGTTAGAGACTTTAATGAGGTATCTATTAATTCTTTAGAGATGAAAGAATTAATGGACAAAATTTTCGGTCTAGGTAATGATGGTATTGGTCCGATGGGAATAATTCCGCATCATCTTAAAAACAAATCCATGGAATACTTGTGGAAATTTTATAACCCGTATAACCCACCAAAGGAGGAACCTTTTAAAAATCTTTTCGAGAAAGAAGATACTTATGATTTTGAAATAAAAGTGGATAAGGATATTATAGCACAAAGCACGTTTTCAGGAAATTATTTTCCACCTCAAATAAGATATCAAGTAGATATTAAAGAACTCATTTACAGTATTATATCTGAAATTAAGGATGTAATGAGTAGAAAAAGTTATACCACTAGCTATGCTGAAGTAGAACTTTAAAGATATTTATAAGAATCGGTGTTTTTAAAGAATTATTATGGCGAAAGTAGAGCAAAAAGATAATTTTGATTATTTGGGTGAGGAATTTCAGATAAGGTTGATTACACAAATCATTTTAGATAAAAGATTTGGAGAATCAATTATTGATATCTTGAATCCAAATTACTTTAAAGACCCTGCGTTAAAGTATATTGTAGCAACAATTAAAGAATCATATCAAGAGTATAATATAGTACCAGATTTTGGTAGTTTAGAGTTTAGAATAAAAAGCAACGGCCTAGATGAAATCAAAAACACGTACAACACTCAATTTATTGAAAAAATAAGAAATGCTGAGCTAAATGATAGCCTTGAAGTTCAAAAAATGGGTATGAAGTTTTGTCAGACCCAAGAATTGAAAAAAGCAGTTATAGATATTCATAAAATCATTGAAAGAGATGATATGAGTAAATATGATGAGTGTGAACAAATACTAAGGAAAGCATTAGATCATGGAATTAATAAAGATGATGGAATAAATGTGTTAGATAATGTTGATGCCGTATTAGCCGAAGACTTTAGAAATCCAATACCAACAGGTATTAGAGGTTTGGATGAAATTATGGATGGTGGGCTGTCTAGGGGTGAACTAGGAATTATTCTTGCTCCGTTTGGAGCTGGAAAAACGACGATGATCACTAAACTTGCTAATACAGCCAAAGATGCAGGGTTTAATGTATTACAAATATTTTTTGAAGATGATAAGAAACAAATTCAAAGAAAACATTTCGCTTGCTGGTCTGGAATTGAGCTAAATGATTTGGGCCTACATAAAGATCTAATCAAAAAAATAGTTAAACAAAAAAGTAGTGAACCAGGAATTCTTAAATTGAAAAGATTTCCCAGTGATGGTACTACTATAACAACTATTAAAAAGTATATTAGAAAACTAATAGCACAAGGGTTTAAACCAGACATGGTTTTGTTGGATTACATCGATTGTATCGAGCCGTCAAAAAAAGTGGATGATGTTAATGTGGGTGAGGGTAAGGTGATGAGAGAATTCGAATCATTACTGTCGGAATATGATATAGCTGGCTGGACCGCTGTACAAGGTAATAGAAGCTCAATAAGAGCCGAAATTGTCGAAGGCGACCAAATGGGTGGTTCAATTAAAAAGGCCCAAATTGGACACTTTATAGTCTCTATAGCTAAGACGCTGGAGCAGAAGGATAATAATACTGCTACAATGGCGATATTAAAATCTAGATTCAGCAAAAGCGGTCAAATTTTGGAAAATGTCATATTTGACAATGGAAAAGTACAAATAGAAATGGTTTCAAATAACAATATTAAGACAAGGACGGAACATAATGCAATGGTTTCGGCAGAAGGTCAAAATGTTATTAACCAGTTTTTAAATGAAAAGCAAAAAAGAAGAAACGTATTAGAACAAAACAATAATGTTTTACCATAAAATAATTATTAATTAAAATTTTTTTAAAGAATGGATTTGTCAACAAAGATCTTGTCGGATATTACCGTACACATGA
The DNA here is from genome assembly GCA_003151535.1 of Methanobacterium sp. Taxonomy (GTDB): domain Archaea; phylum Methanobacteriota; class Methanobacteria; order Methanobacteriales; family Methanobacteriaceae; genus Methanobacterium_B. Next base: position 3,920 of record PLXT01000007.1, on the reverse strand, counting down.
AATATGCTAAATATCTGCCAAATTTACAACGAAGAGAAACTTGGTATGAGTTAGTGACTAGAAATAAGGAAATGCATACAAAAAAATTTCCAGATTTAACAGATGAAATAGAGAACGCTTACAAATTAGTTTATGATAAGAAAGTATTGCCTTCAATGCGCTCACTTCAATTTGGTGGTAAACCAATCGAAATAAGCCCAAATAGGCTATTCAATTGCTGTTATTTACCTATCGATGATTATAGAGCATTTTCTGAAACGATGTTTTTACTATTAGGCGGTACAGGAGTTGGATTTTCTGTTCAAAAACATCATGTCGAACAGTTACCAGACATAAGAAAACCTAACCCATTAAGAAGGAAAAGATTTCTAATAGGTGATAGTATAGAAGGATGGGCAGATTGTATTAAAATTCTAATGAGATCATATTTCGAAGGGTTATCAACACCAGATTTTGATTTTTCAGATATTAGGCAAAAAGGTGCATTACTTGTAACGTCTGGTGGCCGTGCCCCAGGTCCACAGCCCCTAAAAGATTGTGTTCACAACATTAAAAAAATTCTGGACGCAAAAGGAGATGGGTCGAAATTAAGACCAATTGAAGTACATGATATTATTTGCTTTATTGCCGATGCAGTATTAACTGGTGGTATTCGCAGAGCAGCATTAATATCGCTATTCTCAATGGATGATGAAGAAATGTTGTCTTGTAAATCAGGATCATGGTGGGAGTTGAACCCACAACGTGGTAGAGCTAATAATTCGGCTATGATTCTTCGCCACAAAATAACCGAAGAAAGTTTCTTTCAGTTATGGAAAAGAATCGAAGATAGCGGGAGCGGTGAACCAGGAGTGTATTTCAGCAACGATAAAGACCTCGGGACGAACCCCTGTTGTGAAATTTCGCTGCGGGCATTTCAATTTTGCGTTGATGGGAACACGAAGTTAATCACCAAAGATGGTATTAATACGATTAAAAATTTAGTTGGGCATGAAGTAGAAATATGGAATGGCGTAAAATGGAGCAAAGTTAAACCATATCAAACTGGTGATAACGATAGGCTTCATAGAGTTAATTTTAGTGATGGAAGTTTTTTAGACGCAACAGATAACCATAAATTTTTAATTAAAAATAGATTTGAGAAAAACTTTAAAGAAGTCGAAACATTGGAACTAATTAATTTATTAAAGACATCTAAGTATAACTTACAAGTCCCAAGAGTTAACATGATTAGTTCAACTGGACTTCAAATTGACGAAGCGTATGATTACGGATTTGTATTGGGAGATGGATGTGTCCATGGTGGTTATGTGGAAGCTGGACTTTTTGAAAAAGCTAATAAATTAACATTCGATTCAGCAAGGAAAATTGGTGATTATAATAACTGGAAAGGGACAGAGTTCACTCAAGTTAGATTTGATCTTGATTATCTTTTTTGTGAAAAATTAAAGTATGATGATGAATTACCAAATGAAATATTCTCTTGGAATAGAAATAGCGTCTTGAATTTTATAGCTGGTTGGGCTGATGCTGATGGTTCACAAGCATCGAAAGGAATAAGAATCTATGGTAGAGAAGATAAAATAAGAGCTGGTCAATTATTATTAACTAAAATTGGTATAGCCTCTTCTGTTAATAAAATGTCTTCTAAGGGCAATATAACAAATCTTGGGATTAGAAAAAATGATGTTTGGTATCTACAAATTACGGTAACTTCAGAAATACCTTGTAAGAGACTAACATGTGATAATGATGAACTGTCTAATAAATGTAAATATCAAAATATTAGATCTATTGAAACATTGGAAGGGTATCACGATTCTTATTGTCTAACGGAAAATGAATTACATCAATGTGTTTTTAATAACGTATTAACCAAACAATGTAATTTGGTAGAGGCTAATGTTTCAAATATTGCATCTCAAGAAGATTTGGAAGAAAGAGTTAAAGCTGCTACGTTCATCGGAACATTGCAAGCGAGCTACACTAATTTTCATTATCTGAGAGATGTATGGAAACGCATAACAGAAAAAGAAGCCCTGATAGGTGTTGGTATGACAGGTATTGGGAGTGGTGAAATATTAAAGTATGATTTAACACTTGCCGCTAAGCTTGTTTTGAAAGAGAATGCAAGAGTTGCTAAATTGATAGGTATCAATAAAGCGGCAAGATGCACCACTGTCAAACCCAGCGGAACGAGTTCATTAGTATTGGGAACAGCATCAGGTATTCATGCCTGGCATAATGATTATTATGTACGTAGAATACGTGTCGGAAAGAACGAATCTATTTATACATACTTATCGATATACCACCCAGAACTACTGGAAGATGAGTATTTTAAGCCCAAGGATCAAGCTGTTATTTCTTTACCAGTAAAAGCACCAGAAGGATCAATTTTAAGGTTTGAATCACCCATGGATATACTTGAAAGGGTTAGAAAATTCAATACTGAATGGGTTAAATTTGGTCATAGAGATGGAGAAAATACTCATAATGTTAGCGTTACAGTATCCATTAAAAAAGAAGCTGAAAAAATTGTTAAATTGAGTGAAGAAGGTATCGGCATGAGAGACTCAACTGGTAATCCTATTATGGAAGACAGAAGAGATGATAAGGGTAATAATATTTATACTATAAATGAATGGCCACAAGTTGGTAAATGGATGTGGGAAAATAGAGAATCATTCAACGGAATTTCAGTATTACCATATAATGGGGGTACTTATATTCAGGCTCCTTTTACTGATTGTTCTAAAAAAGTATATGATGAAATGATGGGATATCTTCATGATATTGATTTAACAAGGGTTATTGAAATAGCTGACGTAACAAATTTAAGTGGAGAAATAGCTTGTGGAAGTGGCGGTTGCGAAGTAACAACAGTTTAGTATAAACACATATTTTAATTTAAAAGGGCTCAATTGAGCCCTTTTTTATTGATTAATAATAAAAAACGATTATTATTATATTTATGATTAAACCACACTATGGCAGCTAAACGATATATAAATCTTGACTACCCCTTTAAAAACAGTCCACAAGGTTTTTTTTTAAACTTAAATTCTGACGATGCTAAGGCTATTAAAGCTGATCTGATGCATTTGCTCTTAACAAGAAAGGGACAAAGGCTATATAATCCTGATTTTGGAACAGATCTTTTACAGTTCATTTTTGAACCCAACGATTCACAAAATCTAACTGATATTAGCGATGCAGTTAAAACATCTGTTAAAAAATATCTGCCTAATTTAACAATAACTAGCTTAACGGTAACACCTTCCCCAGATAGCGATTACGCCGCCGTGATAACGTTAAAATATACTATATCTGATAACGTATTTGATATTGAGGATTTTGTAGTAATTAGCGTTTAAAACTCATCTTATAACATTTATTACCACAATCATATATTCGGTATATACCCCTTTCTAACATTATTTCATGTTCAGATTTAAGAGGGTCGTAACCCTCTTTAATTAAAATATCTTTACGAAAGTTGAATCTATATTTTCTTTTAGTATTAAAAATATAATAATAATTAGGTTTACTATCATGACTGAATTTAAACCCCAATTTTTCATATAAGTTGCCTTGGCTCCATCTACGATCTGCATAACTAATCAACTCTTTAGGGTTATATGTTTTTATAAAATGTTTAAGGAGCTTATCAGCTCCACCAATAACGGTTGTATCCAATTTATTGCAAAATCTAAGTAATTCGTATGAACCATCCAAGTTTACTTTACCCATGTTTTTTCTTAGCTTTCCAAATGTCATCAAACTAACCAATTCTTCATTGTGATATAACCCAAATCTTATTTTTGAATTGACGTTACCTTGAATATGATTACTATTCAAAAATTCTTTTGACCCTTTTGAAAACACTTCTTTTATAATACACTTTCTCCCATATATTT
>PLXT01000088.1 GCA_003151535.1 Methanobacterium sp. | reverse complement strand
ACAACATTATTTAATCTGGTAGTCCGAACAGGGAAACTGTCGAACCAATTTTTTACGAAGTTAGTAAGAATTGTGCAGTTTTATAAATGACATATCTTGCAAATAGATTGAAATTTTCTGCCATTGCTTCTTGAACCTTATTATAGAAGATTTGAAAAAATTAGTAGGTATTTTTCAGCTTTGGGCTGGTATTGAAAAATAGATTAACTGAAAACTCTGTTCTCTTTTTGATATTGATCAATGAATATCAGAAACCCTGTTTTTACACAATTTTTTAATTGAGTCTTATAAGCTAAATTAAAATTTGCAATATTGTTTGTTGAATTATAATGCTCATTACGCACTAAATTATATGAATTTTCAAGGCTATTACTACCATTAAAACTATTTAATAGATCGAATATAAACTTACTAACTGTATATTGATTAATGGGATCTGAGATTGGCGAAATTTGCAATATTGTATAGGCAGTATAACTCTGATAAACTTGTTTTTGTAGTGTAATAGTAGAATTTAATATAAGTTCATGTTTAAATAAATCTTGTAATTCTACTTTATCAAATTCTATCTCATTAAACGCTCTTTTTTCAATATAGTCTTTAATATAAAAGTAATTATCGCTTTTAACATTATCAGATAATGTTATTATTATAGAATCTAAGTTGAATGAATTGTTAATAGCAACATCATTCTTTTCATTTACAATTTTTTTAGTAGTTTTTATGATTCGATCCTTTGATATTTTATGTTCCTTGTGTTCATTTATTAATTCTTCGGTTGGGATAAATAACAACGATGTATTTGGGAAAATCTTTCTAAACATCAGATTTAGCAAATAAACATAATCATATCCAGCTAAAGGTGTAACATTCGTTTTAATTTCTTTGAGGGAAGGAATTAAAACCGATGTAACATTTACCGGATCAATTAATCTCAGATAATAATGTCCTATGCCAGCTATACCATTTAATAAATCACAATCGGCCTGTTCACCATTTTTTGCAATACCTGAAATAAAAAAGCCATGCTCATTTTTATTAGCAATCGAATTATTTCCTTCTTTTGCTGCAATTTCATACAACAAAGCATTATTCATACTAACATAAGCATCAAGTAGCAAATTTGCATTTCCCAATGTTCCATGACATAGCGTAAAATTACTGTTTTTAGTATTTATTACGCTTAACGTATTCTCCAATGCATAATTAGAATATTTTAAATGCTTCTCTTTCTTTGTGATGTTATAAGCATGTAATCTAGCCATTCCAATTCCTGGAGCACCATGACACCACGCAGACATGTAAGAAAAACTTACAAACTTGATAACATTATTTGATGAATACGCATCAATTAATTCAGACATTCCTTTCTCATCATAAGTGTTTTTTCTTAAGTCTGGCCAGTTATATTTAGAGTATATGTCATCACTGTTTTTTTCAAAATATTGATCTTCATATTCAAATGCCATTTCTGCAATATCCAAAAAGATTTCGTTTTTGAAATATCTATACAATTCCAGAAATGCAAAAGCAATGCCAGCTCCACCGTGTGCGAAACCACATATCGGATGAATTGAACTACCATTACGCTCCCAGCAAATCCCTGCTGGTGTGATTAGCGACTCATCAAGTAGGCTTATTACTTTTTGCGTTATTATTTCTAAAAGCCATTCTTCATTTGTTTCATTATGCAAGTGAAGCAATGTTAAAATAGAGCTTGCAGTACCATATAAAATATCAGAATTATGATTAGGATGATTACATTCTCTGGTTAGTCGTAAAGCATAATGTTTATAAAGTTGATTGCCAGTGATTTTATATACTTCTATCAAGGTATAAATTATGCCACCTGTACCACAATAAAAAGCAAGATTCCTTTCACCTTCATTAATATTATATTCCATTAACCAATTGGTTCCTTGAACAATAGCATTGTAATATCTCTCATCCTTTGTCATTTTGTAAAGCTCTATGAGGTATAATATTATACCTGAACTTCCATTATAGATTATTTTAGGATTTTCAATTTTTTGATAATGATCATGTATATTCCAATACCAACCTCTTTCTTCTTTAATGGCAGTATGGATAATATNNATAATATCACCGATTTTTTTTGCTTCTTCTATAAATATGTTTGCATCTATAATTAAGCGGGAATCCATATTCTTTTATATTTCTTTTAAACTTCTCATTAATAAATACGCTATCAATGGCTCATCATAAGTTGTAATGCCCATACGGTTATTGGTCATATGGATATAGCTTTGTAAAATTGACCATGTAGGAAAATTTTCAAACAGAAATGGTATCTCTAATTGTTTTTCTTCATAGGCCTTAACTAATAAATTTCTTATCTCTTTTTCTGAATTTTTCCAATGTTCAATGTTTTCATCAATAATTTTATTTTCATTAAAACTATTCCATATTGCTTTAACGTACGGGATCAGTACATGCTTTTGTTGGTTATAGTAATTACTATATGTACTTTCAGCAGCGGAATTATATTTTATATATGAAAGATGAAATGAGCCAGAAGTATTACTAAAAATAAACTGAAAAAATAAAATTGCTTTTTCAATATTATTTTCACAGTGTATGAATGCGGATGATAAATGTAATTTGAATGCTACATTCAATAAATCATTATATTTATTAAGCTTATTCTGATTAATATAAAAAAGAATAGCATCAGTGGAGTTTTGAAACTGTCTTTCGGATATTTCGATACCATGAATACCGCCATAACGACTATATTCAGGTTCATATGCAATTAATTGAATACTATCATTAGGATAATAATTTTTATCCCTATTTTCATCTATAGGAGAGGGATTTAAAATAAAAAAATTAGTGAGTTTCTCGCTTATGTAATTATAAATGAAGATTGTATCATAGCTTGATTTTAATCTTAGTCTGATATGATTGCCTCTTTCTTTATATAAAATATAAAAGTACGACTCAATGTATTGCTTATTTTGCATATCACGGATCAAAGCTGAACATTCTTTTAGCAATACAATATTATCTGATGTATAAAAAATGTGTAAACTTATCCATTTCATAAATCTATATTATTGCCATTGAACCAGAGCCTCGGTTGCAAATTTATTATCACCTATTTTAAATAACTGTTTAGAATCAGGTAGCATCTCTTCTATTACTATATTCCCATTTTTTATTTTTCCGACTAATTTTATGAATAGTTTAATAGCCAATGGGCTTAAAAAATTTATATACTGAGGTTTATAATCATCTTTATTAATTACTTGGTTATTATTCTGATTGCTTGGATTATTGCTGTTCTGGGTATTATGGTATAGCCTGACAAATACTTCATCAGGTATTGATAAGTTTCTACGCCATTTTTGGATAGCAATATAGACCTGAGATGCGTCGTTAGCTAATATTTTTTTTATCGTATCGGCAATTATTTGCGCCGGTATAGTCCATTGCTTACGTTGTAAGATTATACAGTTGTCATATGTTATTCTGGGGCCGACTGTGATTTTTACATCAAATCCCTCTACCTCGATATGATTAATAAAAACTCCATTAAATAAGCCATTAATAGTATAGTGTGGG
>PLXT01000056.1 GCA_003151535.1 Methanobacterium sp. | reverse complement strand
GTCAAAGTCACCACAACACTACGAACACACACAAAAAACATCTTCACCTGCTTTTGCTACAACCTTATGCAATTAAACACCCTCAAACAAAAAAACACGACCTAGCGAACGCTAACAAAAAAATAGGAAAAAATAGAGAAAATAAATAAAAAAAAAGAAAAAACACACGAAAAATAACCACAACCTCACAAAAAAATACAAACACTACAAAAATAATAAAAAAACTAAGTTAATAGAAATTCTCATTGGTATTTGAAAGTTTATTTTAATAATCGAGGTGTAATTCATGAAAATAATGGTTATAACAAGCAGTCCTAATATTGAAGGCTTAACAGAAAGCTGCGCTACTGCTGCAGAAAAAGGAATTGAAAGAGGAAACAGCGAAGCAATAATGGTCCGTTTGAATGATTTAAATATTCTAAAGTGCGAGGCATGTGATGAGGGTTGGGGAATCTGTCTTGAAGGTAAATGTAAATTGGAAGATGATTTCGAAGTCGTGCATAAAGCAATGGGTGCAGTTGATGGTTTTGTAGTTGTTACTCCTGTATATTTCCATGAGATGAGTGAATCTGCCAAAACATTCTTTGACAGGTTAAGAAGGTGCGAAGCAAATTATTTCACACCTGAAAAAATAAACAAAATACAGAATAAACCATTTATATGTGTGGCTGCTGCTACTGGTGGCGGTACTCTCCCATGTTTAACCAGTATGGAAAGATTGTTTTTCCATTTGAACAAGATGGATCATAAAAATATAACCAGCTTCGATTATATTGGTGTTACCCAGAGAAATAAAGATTATATGCTCGATGCAATAGAAGAATTGCTTTAAAAATGGTAAAGGGTGAATAATTTCACTTTCAATACCATATAGTGAAATAAATATTTTATTTTCCAACATTACATTATTTTTTGAAATATTTATAAAGTGCCAATTGCACGATCTGTTTTAACCATTGAAGTTGGATAATCCGTACCTGAATAGGATTACTCCACGCGTATATGGTTTTATGGCTTTGATTTCTGCTGACAGTGTACTTGCGTTCTTGGGAGTTGTATTTTGATCGGATTGGTAGGTTTCAAGTCCGGCCACAATTTTTCCAGGAAAAATTATGTTGTATAAGTTGTAGATTTGGGTATAGCTTTTAACTTTATTTGTTAGACCAGTATTTCCCTGTCCGTATTCACCTACATAAAGTTGAGGGACTATGTAGTCGCATAAAGGTGCAATTAGGTAATAGTATTGGTTTCCGTCCCATCCATCGGGTTTAACAGTAATGGAGAAAGTTTCTCCATAGGTGGCCAATCTCATGGCCAGAATTTGTAAAAGATATGCCGGTATATTATATGTTTCCACATCTAATTGAACTCCTATTTTCATCCCAGCGACTTTTGAGGCATAATTGAACCCCGGATATACCCAAGCATTGGTTATTATTCCCACAGCATCAGCCTTTTTTTTGGCTTCGGATAGTACTGGTAAGTAATTATTATTGGTGACTAAAACGTATATGTCTGTAATTCCAGCACTTTTTAAGGCGGTGAAATTGATTTCTGATAATGGTGTAACATTGGGGTTTATATAATAACCCATGATAAAATTTGTACTATTATGTGTAGTGGTTAAATTCCCTGCTGCAGCTACACATCCCGAATTTAAACCTAATGACATAGTAAGTATTAAAAATAATAATATCAATTCATATTTAATTTAAACACCTCCAGATAAGAAACCATTATAAAGGATTGAACTATTCAACCGGGCTAGTTTTTGGTTGTTTATCAACATCTTATTATTCTCCGAGAGATATAAATGTCAATGCAACTGATCTTGCTTGGAATATTAATAAGTAGCTATATCCCAATAAAAAGACCAGGAAACCTAATACAAAGAACAACAGAATTCCTCCAATTATATCAATGAAAAATCCTGCAACTGTTATAATTAATGTAAGTATTATCCACCAACGCATGTAATTTCCCCATCCAATTGCCGTAATTCTATCAAGTATTTCACGATATCTCAATGCAGCACCTATTTCACTGTCATGGTAGGCCATGTTAGCTATACCCATATATGCAAATATGCTGATTATTATGGCAAAAATAGCAGCTATTATAAAAAATACCACCGAAATTCCAGTTAATCCGGGTAAATAACTAGAAAACACCGACGAAGTAGTTGTTGAACTAGAAACTGTAGCAGATCCTGCAAAAGAAACTGAAAGTGCATAGAAGATTAGGGGTACAATTGCATAAATTATACAGACCATTAAAAGTTTTATACCATCAACAAATAATTCTCCAATTCGTTCGAAATTTGGAAGTTCATCTAAACCAGCCAAACTTGTTTTTATGATTCTTAAGTAATATCCTAGGCCTATAAAATTCACGATTGGGATTATTAAAATTATTCCTAGTATGACTATCTTAACCCAATCTTTAGTTGGATATTGCAGAGAATCACTTATGTTTCCAGTTATATTCATTTTCTCACCTTAATGTTAATTATAACTTAATATAAAGGTTCTTAATATTGGAATATATTAGTTAGATTCAAGATGAAAGAAGCAATATGGATATTATATATTATTGATATTTGCAATGGGTGGAAAGTTCCATTTAAACCTTGCTATTATAATCGTATATATTTGGTCCTCTAGTTTGCTACTTGAAAGAGGACATTTAGGTACAACAATATTAAAATAAATTGTATAAAATCGATATATTAACATATAAATAATTGCTAGTAGAGTTGATGTACTTTGATCGATGCAGAAAATCATCGATTTAAATGATTTTGATAACCAACTATCAACACTTGAATCAAAATTTTCAACTGTTAAGGATAACAATGCAACTGTTATGGAAATTTCCCATACTATAGGGGATATATTGAATAAAAGCAATGAAGTATTGTCTAAGGGTAATGGTAAGAATGTAAAAAAAATAAAAGAACCTAATAAATCTTTAAAAGAAGTTTTAAGAGCCAACTTTAACATTCAAAACCTTTATATCAGATATACGATCCGTTTTACATTGGCAATGACAATATCATTAGTTTTAATATATATTACGCGGGAAAGAAGTGTAATATGGATAACAATGGGAGTTTTAATTATTTTAAAGCCAGATATTAGCAGCACAGTAGATAACTTAATTTCAAGGGTAGGGGCCAATTTTTTTGCCATTATACTAGCTATTATTTTATCATTGATTTTTCCCCATTATTTAATGGTGTGGCTGGCATTTGTAATGTTGTTTTTATTCAGAGCTTTCTATCCAAATTACATGAGTTTATCTGTAATGACAATGACTGTTTTCATTGTTTTAGTCTGGCCTACAGGTACTGTATTTGATAATGCCATATCCCAACTTTTAGACATTGCTTTAGGTGGTCTGATTGCTTATGTTTGTGCTTATATAATTTTACCCAGTAGATTTTACGTCAACATTCCCGATCAACTATTTCGTACTATAAAAGCTAATATAGGATATGCTGAACTTGTTTTAGTTTACACCCCAACGAAACATGCTACCGAAGATTTATCTGAAAGCTTTAAAAAATATATCATGGAAGAAAATAACTTAGAAGCAGGGATTAAAAAATTAGAAGATACTTTCAATGATATAAAGGATGATCTGGAGTTTTATGAGGAGATAATAGCTTTAAATAATAAGATTATAACAGATTTGACTCTGATTGTAGCAATACTAAATGTAAATGGTGAAGCATTGGTTGATCTAGATTTTAATATTAATAAGATTAAAAATACACTTCAAAAAATAGAGAATTCATTAATTGATGATATAAAACCTTTAAAAATATCTATTGAAAATGTGTCAATAGATTATTCTGATAATAAAGAAACTAAAGATTTGAGACAGGTTATAAACTGGATCATATCTGATTTGCAGTTGATGCAAACGGGTATCATTATTGCAGAGAAGAATGGATTGCTTCAAAGATATACAAAATTAACTTAATGTCTTTATTATGGAATTTTTATATCCTGTAAATAAGTATATTGACTAAAAAAAATAAAATAACTTAAATTAAAATTATTTAACTAAAAAAATAGGATTCAATCTTTAACAATCTTTGAAGATATCCTCATCAAACTCCATATCCTTAATTCTTTTTATTATCTTACATGTACTGTCAAGTAATGAGGTCTTATAACCTTCTATCTTTACAACATCTGCATTACTACCCCTTTCAAGTAGTTGTTTTTTGAGTTCATCAATGTTGTAGTTTTGATCAGAACCAATGGTTATTATATCTGGTTTTATCATTTCCACTATCTCGAACATATCGGTTTCACTTCCAAGATAGGCTTCATCAACTGGTTTCATCATTTTAATCACTTCCAGTCTCTGTTGTTCATCAACTACCGGTATTCTTTTCCTGGACCTTACAGTTGAATCCCTTGCAATAACCACCACAAGGTGGGCATCAGCACCCCCAACTTTCTTTGATTCTTCAAGGTAATATCCATGACCCGGATGTATTATGTCAAATGTTCCTGTTGCCATAACGATTTTAATATTTGCACCCCTGTATGATTCTGTTATATTGTTTATAAATGATTTTCAATGTTTTAATCATTGAAGTTCAATTATTTTTCTTTATTCCATGTATTTATACTTCGTCAAACAATAAAACTATCTTATGCATATAAATATTAAAGTATCATAATTTCTAAAATTATTAATCTATAGAATCTAAAAGAAAATTATAAAATCTTATATTTTACATCCTAAAAAACTGTACAATCCATTTTAGTATCGATCTTATCGGATTATGGGCCTATAGAATCACTATTTAATAGGTTTTTTTGGAATTAACATATTTAAATTAACTAATGGTAATATTTATGAGTTCAAAAATAGCGAAGGGCAGCTTTTTACTTGTGATTGGGGCCTTTTTATTTCGTATAGGAGGTTACATTTACAAGGTAGCCATGGCCAATTTATTAAGTCCTTCAGGGTATGGTATACTCAGTTTAACATGGCCGCTCCAAAACTTTTTAATAATGATTGCTACAGCTGGTCTTCCACCAGCAATTGCAAAACATGTTTCGGAGTACTATGCTAAAGATGACCCTGAAATGGTTAAAGCGGTTATAAGTATATCTATCCGGATGATGATAGTTCTTGGACTCATATTCAGTGTGGTTATCTTCGTATTGGCAAAACCAATTGCAATAGGATTGTTCAACAAACCCGAGGCTATTATTCCTTTCCAGTTAATTGCTCTTATAACACCATTCAGTGTTATTGTTGGGGCATTGAGGGGAACTTTCCAGGGATTTTATCAGATGAAAAACATTCTGATAACAAGGGCTTTTGAACTATTTTTCATGGTAACTGTTGCAGTTGGCCTGGTATTTGGTGGGTTCTATGTTGCAGGTGCAGTTGTTGGTACTGCTGTTGGATTTATGATGGCAATGGTAGCGGCACTTTATCTTTTCCAGAGAGATGTACGTGGTAAACTCAATACTCCAAAAAAATTATTAACAAGGTCACGTAGGCAGTTAACTGCTTATGATAAGTACAAAGTTGCTAAGATGTTAATTTTCTTTTCTGTTCCTGTAGTTATAACTGGATTAGCCGAACTTGCACTCTATGATACTGGAACATTAGTTATTGGTCATTATATGATTAGTAGTGATGCCGGATACTTTAACATTGCTAGTACAGTTGCTAGATTTCCCCTTATAATATCAATGGCAGTTGCAACATCGGTGCTTCCAGCCGCGGCCGAGGCCATGAGTCTTAACAACTATGATCTTCTTAAAACATATGTTTTACAATCGTATCGTTATGTTTCATTTGTTGTTATGCCGCTCTGTGTTGGAACCATTGTATTTGCAGCACCGATTATAAGTATCCTCTTTGGAAATGCATATCTTCCAGGATCTGTATCCTTACAGATACTTGCAGCAGGAATGCTTTTCTTTACATTGTACACTATTTCTTCAAGCATTGCACAGGGACTTGGAAGGCCCAGACTTCCAATGTATGTGTTGATCTTTGGAACCGTTATCAATATAGTACTAAGCATAATTCTTGTACCTGTTATGGGTATTAATGGTGCAGCTATAGCCACAACAGTTGCTGCACTTGTTTTAATGTCTGTGTTGATGTGGAGAACTCTGAGACTTGCAAGGGTAAGTTTGCCAATTGGGGAATTTGGAAAGATTATAATTGCTTCAATTGCAATGGGACTGGTTTTCATAACATTTCCACAGACAAAATTATATTTAATAGTAGCATTGATCCTATCACCAGTTGTATATCTTGGAATTCTCTCGGTTATAGGCGGGTTAAAATTAGAAGATGTTAGGATGTTGTATAAAGTCAGTAGCAGATTAGGACCTTTATCGGGTATTATTAATATTTTAATAGGTTTAATAGAAAGATTTGCCCGGTAACAATAACCACGATTGGAATTTTACAGTTAATTGAATTATTAAGATTCAATTACTGGTGTCCACAAAAAAAATAAATAATTCATCCCTGATATTTGAGGGTCTCTTCAAAGTTTATTTTACCTTTGTAAAGTGCAGAACCAATTACAACTCCATAGGCTCCAGTTTTACTCAATTCTTTAACATCATCGAGTGATGTCACGCCCCCCGAATAGATTACGGGTATATCAACAGATTTTAAAAGGTTCTGAAGTGGGTCTATATTGAATCCGTTCATCAAACCTTCAACATCCACATTTGTAAAGAGTATGCCTCCTGCACCTCTTTTTTCAAGTGAAACACCTAATTCTGGTGCTGTTTTTTCGGTTTTTTCAGTCCAACCCTTAACAACTACTTTACCATCCTTACTATCCAAGGCCACAATGGTTCTTTCACTCCCATATTCATTTGATAGTTTTTCTATATTCTTTGGATTTTCAACGGCCATTGTGCCTAAAATAACCTTTTCAACTCCGATATCCAGAAGATTTGAAGCATCTTGAAGTGTTCTTATACCTCCACCTAACTGCACAGGTATTGAAACGGTTTTAATTATTTTCTCAACAATTTTTAAATTATTAGAAGTGTTACCAAAGGCTCCATCAAGATTTATAACGTGCAATATTTCTGCACCTTTACTTTCCCATTCTTGAGCAACTACATCAGGATTTTCAATAATTACCTGTTCTGTTCCAGGTTTACCTTGAACTAACTGTACACATTTACCATTTTTAATATCAACTGCAGGTATAATATACATTTTAAGCATCCACCTCTAAAACTTTTTTTTTATACAATTGATTGTATCTTTAACTTAATAGTTTTCACAATATAACTCCAATATTATTTCTTTTGATATCTGTAAATAATAAACACTCCGAAAAGCATTAAAAGTCCAAATGCTAACTCTTGATATGTAAATGGTTCACCAAGAACTATAAATGCAATGAAAGCACCGAACAGTGATGTGAATGGGAATATTGAACCCGTTTTTAACGACCCAATTTTCCTTATTGCGTAGTAGATCATCACAAATGAAAATCCTATACTCACAAGCCCGATAAACAGCAGGTATGGCAGATGATTTAGGGGTATTTTTAGGTTTAACCCGAGTATCAACGATAATATTAGGAGTATAATTCCACCTATTGAACATTTTAAAGCACTCACCCCGAGCAAGTCCCTTTTATTGCTTAAAAATTTGCTCATTGTGGTGTCTATACTCCAGAAAAATGCAGCAATAATCACGAGCAAGGTTCCTAAGTTCTCGGATACAGAAAATTCTTGTAGATTTCCATTGGTTGCAAGGAAAACAGTACCAACTAGTAAGAGGATTAAACCTATTCCCTCCTTCTTTTGAAATCTTTCGTTTAGAACCAGGATTCCTATGATTATTATGAAAAGTACTTCGGCATTCAATAGAAGCGAAGCACTTACTGCTGTTATCTGATTTAATCCTGTTAAATATACAACAGGGGCAATTACTGAACCTGCTAAGGATGTTATTATAAGTACAAGATAATCCTTCCTTGACATATGTGTCTCGGCTTCGGACTTGGAATCGAGCATTCCCATTAATCTATTATTAAATCCCGAAAAACGTACTATAAATAGAAAAATACCAGCTATACAGTAAACGAGGGCTGAAAGTGCTAATGGATCAAGATCCTGGAGTAAAATTTTGCTGAAGGTGTTCCAAATACCGTAAAGGACTGTTGCAGCAAGTACGCTAACATATCCCCATTTCTTATCTGAAACAACAATTTGATTGGCCATGATATCACCATGATTAATATTATAGCTGATGTTCAAGTTGTATGAAATTAATTCTATACTGTTTATTGATCTTCTTGAATAAATGGATGTTAGTAGATCAAACCTAATCAATAGCAATAACTGAATATCATGAGATATAAAGAGCTGTTGAATATGGTTAAAGGTTACTAGTATTGTCTAAACTCAACAACTTCAAGATAATAAATAATAACTTAAGAACTTTCTAAATCGATTTCATCAAATTTGACATTTTAAATTGAATCCATACTCCAAAGTATAGATTTATTATAGAAAATATCAGTGAAAGGATTAATAATATTTCATATGTGGCAGTAGTTTCTGAAAGTATTTGAGTATAGTAATAAGCTACTAATACAAATTCGTTTATGCAAAAAAGAATAATATTACCATGAGATAGTTATTAATCCAAAAGAAACGTTTGGATATCATCAAAGATTTATTATGAAATTTCTAAATATCTTATCAAACGTCTAAACAGATTATTAATGGTTTTGAAATGTTTTGATAACTCATATAGGATGTATAAAATTAAGAATATTAAAATATAAATATTGATAAAATAACATAAGAACTCCGTTTAAAAAGAGCCAACCCTAAACATAGAGTACATTAATTTTTTTTCTATTTAATCACACTAATGTATTATAGGTTTGAAAGGGTATTAAAATCATTTTGTCATAAAATAATTAGGAAAAATTCACTCACGAGGTTCAAATGGTTAAAACAGCTTTTAAAGTGGCTTACATAGGCACACACTTCTACGGATTTCAAAGACAACCTAACTTTCCCACTGTAGAGGGAGAACTTTTCAGGGCATTTAAAAAGGCAAGAGTAATGGATGATCCAGATAGATCAGGATACTCCATTGCAGGCAGAACAGACAGGGGAGTTCATTCACTCGGAAATGTTGTATCGCTTGAACCAGATTCTGAAGCAACTATTAATCAGATTAATTATTATCTACCCTCAACTATCCAGATCATAGCCAAAGCAGAAGTTCCAGATAACTTCAAACCACGATATGCTGATTATAGGTATTACAGATATGTTTTTTTCAAGGATCCATATGATAAAACATCTTTGGATTTAAAAAGGATGCAGGATGCTTCTAAACTGTTTGAAGGTGAGCATAACTTTCAAAATTTTACAAAAAGATGTGAAAGGACACCTATAAGATTTATCAAAGAGCTGAAAGTTTCACAGAACAAGATGATCACAGTCATCGATGTAATTGGTCAAAGCTTCCTCTGGAATATGGTTCGAAAGATGGTACAGGTGATAACCATGGTAGGTGCAGGAAAGATGGATGAGGAAGATATGGCATTACTTTTAAATCCAGATATTTATGCTTCAATTACCCCTGTACCTCCAGATGGACTCATATTAATGGATGTAAATTATGAGGATATTGATTTTACATTTGATAGATATGCTAAAAATAACTTCTTTAAAACAATTAAAGAGGAATATATCAAAAGAAGAACCATTGCTGCTGCAGAAGAAGAGATGATTAAGGTTTTAAGACTTCCATAAAAATCCAGTGCAACCATAAATATTATGAAGACCATAAATTACACATAATTAGCATAAGATTACCCAGATGGAGGAAATCACCTGGTTTATAGAAATGTTAGTTCAGAAGGTATGAAAGGTTCAGATTTATTTTTAAAACCAGACAGAACCAATAATTCCCATAGAGGAATCATTGTTGGATTTGATCCGGGACTCACAGTGGGAATAGCCATACTAGATCTTTATGGAAACTTGATCTCACTGGCAAGTTGTAAGGAAATCCGGCGTTCTGAAATAATCAGTCATATAATATCATATGGAAAAACAGTTTTAGTTGCCACTGATGTATATCCCATACCAAAAACTGTTAAAAAACTTGCAACAACATTAAATTCTAAAATATGGTCTCCTTACAAGTGCATGTCCATTGAATCCAAGATAGATATAGTAGATTCATATCTGAAATATGAGAACAATAAATCGCTTGAAATTCGCCAAAATGCACACGAGAGAGATGCTTTGGCAGCAGCAGTAAAAACATACCGAGATCATTTTAATAAATTTCAACAGATAACTAAACGTGCAGAAAAGGCAGAACTTGATGATAGGGCAATAGACTCCATAAAGACTTTGGTTATAAATGGTGTATCAATAAGTAACGCCATAAAACAAATAACTGAAGAAATTAATAAAGAAAATACTATTTTAAAAAATTCTAATAAGAATTTAGATACTAATAATGTATCCGAGCCCAATACAAAACCACATGACACTGAAATAAATACCATTGAATTTACCACTGATGATTCAAATGATACACAGGACATGGTTAAATCAGATTATGATAATGTGGTAATATCCAGATTGAAACATAAATTAAAGTCCCAGAAAAGAAATATTGACAACTTAAAACGAAAAAACATTCTTCTAGAAGAAAATAATTGTTATTATAAGACTGAAATTTCTAAACTCCAGTCAAAGGTGGATAAACTCCACTATAATTACACTAAGAAGATCCTTCAAAAGAAGGAAGTTTCATCTAAAATTGCAATAATAAAACGTATCCAGGAAAAATACAACGAAGAAAAATCCAGAAGAATAGAATTAGAAGAAGGATTAAGGTCATTGAACGAGATTAAACCTTTAAAAATCTCTGAAAATACCTTACCAGTAAAAATTATTGAATTCTTTACAAAGGAGGGTATAAAGGAAGCATGTGACAAATGGAAAATTGGAATGGGTGATATAGTCCTTTTAAAGAATTCTGAAGGTGGTGGATCTCAAACTGCTTCGATGATAATTAATCTGGGAGTTAAAGCGGTTATCATAATGGATAAAATATCAGATCCTGCAGAAAATATATTTGAAGAGAATATGGTCCCATTGATACCTGCAAACAGTGTAAAAATGACATCTATGACTGAATTTTACCTTGTAAACTCTAAGGATTTTAAAGTTGAAATTGAAAGATGGAAAGAACATGTAAACAATCAGAAGGAAAAGGAAAACAATGAAAATCTTCTAAAACTTGTGGATGAGTACAGGGCTCAGAGAAGGAGACCCTGAGTATTAGGAAAAAATAACTATTAATAAAACTTATACACATCTATTTTTATACTTAATTTTTATTATGGAATAATGGAGTTTTTCATGAAAATTGCAACGGTGATTGGAACAAGACCAGAAATAATTAAAATGGCCCCTGTTTTAGATGAAATAGAAAAAATGGGGATCGATAATATTTTAATTCATACTGGACAGCATTATGATCATGAAATGTCACAACAGTTCTTCCAGGAGTTAAAGATTAAAAAACCCGACTACAATATTGGTGTTGGTTCAAATTCCCATGGAAAACAAACTGCTATTATGATGGAAAGTATTGAAAATGTTTTAATAGCAGAAAAGCCTGATATTATAATGGTTCAGGGGGATACAAATGCAGTTCTTGCTGGTGCTTTAACAGCTTCAAAGCTTCATATGGCTGTTGGACATGTGGAGGCAGGGTTAAGATCCTATGATAAAACCATGCCTGAAGAGATAAACAGACAGATAGCAGATATTTGTTCAAACATATTCTTTGTTCCAACCGAAGAATCTGCCATAAACCTACTGTTTGAAAATATTAACCCTCATGAAATATACATAACCGGCAACACAATTGTTGATGCATGTTATAGGCATTTAAAAATTGCTGAAGTTGAATCCAATATTTTAAATGAACTTCAAGTAACAGGTGACATTTTAATACTTACAATTCACAGGGCAGAGAATGTTGATGACCCTAAAAGGCTCAAAAATATAGTAGATGCTCTTTTAGAACTTAATAATATCACTGTAATCTTTCCTGTGCATCCAAGAACAGCTAAGACGCTTAAAAAATTTGGTTTTTATGATACACTTGAAAATTCACCACATATCAAAATCATAAAACCATTAGGATATCTTGACTTTCTTTTACTCCTTTCTAAATCAAAATTTGTTATGACAGACTCTGGTGGATTACAGGAAGAAGCCATAACACTTAATATTCCGTGTATAACATTACGTTATAATACAGAAAGGCCTGAAACTGTTAAAACAGGTGGAAATATCCTCGTTGGTACCGATAAAGATATGATTGTAGATGCCTACATAAGGATATCAAATGACTCCACACTCTACCAGAAAATGAAAAACGCAAAGAATCCCTATGGAAATGGTCAATCCTCAAAGAATATAATAAAAGCAGTTATAAGTGATTATAATTGTGGTAAATTTGATATTAACTTGCCTGAACATGTTAAAAGTTTCATTGGCCGGGAAGTCCTAAGAATTCAGGAAAATATAACTGTATCTGGATATGAGGAAATACATACTGGTTCAACAGTTAACATGATATTTATGGACAATAAAATTAAATTTCCCTATCCTGATGTCAACCTTAAGGATAAAAATGTCCTTATAAACAAATTTAAATTAGATTAGTACGATTTATTATCATCCATCAAATATTTAACAGATAAATCCATGCAAAGGTTTATCTGATTTATGTTCCACTGAAAAACAGTGAATTATGGTAAATATAACTATCTGATCTTATCTGGAGAAAGTAAATGAAAATACTTGTTTTTGAATTTGCAACTGCAACTGGATTAGATGATCCATCCTTCATAGTTGAGGGCCATGCAATGCTCTATGGACTTTTAGAAGATCTAAAAGATTTCAAGACCTACCATCTAATTTCTGATGATTCTCAAATAATGAACAGTCCATCCATTCCAGTGATTGTAAATGGAGATCTAGGGGAATGGCTTAAAAGAAACATTCAAGATTATGATGCATGCCTTCCCATTGCACCTGAAGAGAACAACATACTGCATGACCTCACATTGATAATTGAAGAGCAAGGAGTTATAGTTTTAGGGTCCAGTTCAAATGCTGTTAAGTTAACAACTAACAAATTTGAAACATACAACACATTAAAAGATAAATTTCCGATAATAAAAACTGAAAAAATATATTTCAAGGATTTGGATCAAAAATCTGAAGAGTATTACAAGTTTTACATGAAAGATAATTTATCAAAAGTACTTAAACCCGTTGATGGTGTTTCATGTATAGGGGTTATGGTTGTGAATTCTCTAGATGAATTCATGACTGCCCAGAATCGTTTACAGATGCTTACACAACTTCCATACTGTATTGTCCAGGACTATGTAGATGGTGTCAGTGTAAGTGTCAGCCTATTATGTAATGGTGATAAAGCGCTTCCTTTAAGCTTAAATTTTCAAGATGTCAGATTAAATTCTTGTGAGTTAAAATATGGTGGGGGTAATGTTCCATTTAAGCATGGGCTCTCAGAAATTGCACTAGAAACAGCAAAAAATGCCATTGAATCCATTGATGGGATTAGGGGCTTTGTTGGTGTGGATATGATACTTGATGATGACAGGAATATGGTCCACATAGTCGAGATAAACTCAAGGATAACAACTAGCTATGTTGCACTTAGAAGGATTATTAACTTCAACCTGGGGGAGGCAATAGTGGATTCGATTTATGGGGAACTGCCCGATGATATAACTTTAAATGGTACTGTAAACTTTTATAAAGAGGGTAAAACCCTCAGGATAAGTGTTTTAAAATGAAAATTGCAGGTTTTGATATAGGTGGGGCAAATACAGATGTTGCTGTGGTTGATTTTGATGAATCGGGTAATATAACTGGGGTTGAAACAGATTTTGTTTATCTGCCCATGTGGATGAAAAATGATAAGCTATCTGAAGCATTGATCAAACTCCTTGGAATATGTATGGATGAAGTTGATGGGGTTGGGGTTTCAATGACAGCTGAACTTGTTGATGCGTATAAAACGAAAAAAGAGGGTGTTATTGATATTTCAAACAAGTCGGTAGATTCATTTAATGTACCGGTAGGATTTGTAAGTCTTGACGGAATAATGGAACTATCAGAAGTTGTCGATAATCCAATAATGGTTGCAGCAGCTAATTGGATTGCAACAGCCCCACTAGCAGCTAAAATAGATCAAAACTGTATATTAATAGATATTGGAAGTACAACAACAGATATCATCCCCATTAAAAATGGTAAAGAATGTGCTGTGGGTAGATCAGATCTTGAAAGATTGAAAACTGGTGAGCTGGTTTACAGTGGTACATTAAGAACCAATGTGGCTGCATTAATTGAAAAAATACCATTGGATGGGGCAGTGTTAAGAATAGCTTCTGAACTGTTTGCTGTAACTGCCGATATTCAGATGATACTTGGAAACATCACCGAAGAGGAATATAGTTGTGACACCATGGATGGTTCTGGAAAATCCATTGAAGAATGTATGAGAAGATTATCAAGGGTTGTATGTGGTGACATGGATGTTTTAAATCATAATGAAATTATAGCCATGGCAGAATACATATATAGAACACAAGTTTCAAAGATTTCTGAAGCCCTCCTAGAAGTTTCTAAAAGGAATAACATAACAAAAGTCGTTACCACAGGACTTGGAATGGATATTTTAGGTGCCAAGGCATGTGAACAAGCGGGTCTTGAATACACTGGAATGGATAAAATACTTAAAAAAGATGACTGTACTGTTGCCCCTGCAGTTGGAACAGCAATTCTAATGGAACAGTTCATTAGAAATAAAATAAATTAACTAATAACTGAATTTATTTAATATAAATCAAAAAAAGGAAAAATAAAGGAATTTTTAAAAGTATTCTTTTATCCAAATAAACATTAAAACTATTACCGAATTTCATTTTAAAATTTTATTTTACATATTTTAAATCATCAGGATTTAAATTTTCTAGATTCAGTACCATACTTTTTTTATGCCCAATAGATACGCAATAATGTTAGCTCCAAGATGTAGGAATACACTAATTACGAGTATAATCACAATCATTTCAACAGGTATAACAACAATTAAAGATGCAAATACGAGTGCGCCTACAACAAAGTCTAACTGGTCTAAAATTGGAGCTGGTCTTCCACTTTCAAGTTTTAATCGCCTTTTAATAAAGCTTCCACAAGCATCACCTATTAATGCCCCTCCACCAAGAGTAAGACCCAATAAAAATCCTTGTATAATATCTCCTGTAATTATGCCCTGAGTAAATCCCACTACAGTCCCAATAATAGTACCGATAATGGTTCCCCTCCATGTTACCCCATTTCCTAGTATTCGCCGGCCGTCACTGAATTTATGATTAAAATCCAGAGGTTTTCCGCCACCAAATGCTAAAGCTGTAACGTTGGCAAGGTATGCAGGTAACATAAAGTATATAGCATATGCTGATAAATTTATTACACTGACTACACTTGAGTCCATAGTTTACCTCCAATTTAAAACAAGATAATAATTATGTTAGCTACTTAAATAACGTTTTGGGTGAGATAATGGTTATAAAAAATACTAAGAGTCTGTGTCCGGAGTGTCTTGCAGTGCTAGATGCTGAAGTATATGAGGACAACGACAAAATAATGATAAAGAAAACGTGCAAAGAGCACGGAGAGTTTAATAATACTTATTGGAGCGATTCAGAAGTTTATAAAAAAGCAGATCTATATGGGAAAGTTGGTAAGGGAATTGAAAACCCTCAAACCATTGCTGATTCTGAATGTCCTCAAAATTGTGGATTATGCGATGAACACGAGAGCCATACTGTTCTTGGACTTATCGATGTTACCAACAGATGTAACATGAAATGTCCAGTTTGTTTTGCTAATGCAGCAGTTTCGAAAACTTTATACGAGCCAACCTATGAAGAAATTAGGACGATGCTCCAAAATTTAAGAAATAACAGACCAGTTCCAACACCAGCTATACAATATGCAGGCGGTGAACCAACTGTTCGTAAAGATATTGTTGAATTAATAAAACTTGCCAAGGAAGAAGGATTTAGGCACATACAAATAGCCACAAATGGTATGAGACTTGCCAGACTTCCTTCACTTGCAGTAGATCTTAAGGAAGCAGGATTAAATACTGTTTATCTTCAATTTGATGGGATAACAGAGGAACCCTACCTCAAATTAAGAAATAGAAATATGTTAGATATCAAGCTTGCAGCAATTGAAAACTGTCGTAAAGCCAATCTGGGAATTGTATTAGTGCCAACAATTTTAAAAGGTGTTAACCATGACCAAATTGGGGATATACTTCGTTTTGCAGCCAAGAATATCGATATTATTAGGGGTGTAAACTTCCAGCCAGTATCATTTGCAGGTAGAACTCCAGCAGAAGAGGTTGAAGCTCAACGTGTAACAGTTCCTGACTTTGAGAGAATGGTGGAAGAACAAACAGATGCTCAGATAAAGGCAGATGATTTCTATCCTGCCAGCTGTGTAACCCCTGTTTCAGATTTTATAGAGGCCATAGATGGGCAGAGTCCTAAGGTATCATTTACATGCCATCCACACTGCGGAACGGGAACATATGTTTTTGTTGAAGAGGATGGAATGGTTCCAATCACACGGTTCGTTGATGTTGACAGATTTTTCAACCTTTTAACCAGTAACACAAAGAATATGGAGAAGGGTGGACTGGTTAATAAGGCAAAAATTGTTGCCAGAGCAACTGTAGCACTTCCAAAAACAGTGGATATGTCAAAATCTCCAGACAGTGTTGATTTAAGGAGTATACTAACCGCTGTATTTAAGGACAGATCATATAAATCCCTTGGAGAATTCCACAGGAAAACCCTTCTTATATCATGCATGCACTTCATGGATCCATTCAACTTCGACCAGGACCGTGTTCGAAGATGTGTTATTCATTATGCTGTACCTGATGGAAGAATAATACCATTCTGTTCGATGAACACTATTTATAGGAAAGAGATAGAGGATAAATTCTCTAAACCATTCACTGAAATCTCTAAATAAATTTTTTCACAATAATCTTTATGGTTGTATCAATTGATAATCGAAACACCATCCCGCCTTCATCTGACCCTGCTTGATCTTAATGGTATCTATGGTAGGATAGATGGCGGTGTAGGCATCACATTAAAAAATCCCTGTCTCAAACTTGAAGCAGAATTAGCCCATAATGGGGTTGAAGTGGGATTTTCAAAATCTTGTCAACTTATTGATGGACTTATAGAGGATTATACGGCTAAAATAGAAAGTTCTACCCTTAAGATAAAGAACGCACTGAATATTGAAGGTGGCTTTAAATTTACAGTGGAGTCTGCATTCCCTCCCCATTCGGGATTGGGATCGGGAACTCAACTGTCATTAGCAGCTGCCAAACTCATATCCACCATGAATGATCAAGATTTAACAGCCTTAGATCTAGCAAAAATAGTGGGAAGAGGTGGAACCTCAGGTATAGGGGTTGAATCCTTTGAAAATGGTGGGTTCATAATTGATGGTGGCCATAAAAGCAGTCAAAAACAGGGATTTTTCCCATCATCTGCATCCTGTGCAACTCCACCACCGATTATTGCAAGGTACGACTTTCCAGAGGATTGGAAGATAATTCTTGTGATACCCGACGTTGAAAGGGGCGTTTCAGGTGCTAAGGAGATAGACGCATTTCAAACCTACTGTCCAATACCACTTAAAGAAGTTGAGAAATTATCTCATCTAATGTTAATGAAACTCATGCCATCTGTTTTAGAATTTGATCTTGATACTTTTGGAGAGGCTGTAAATAAAATACAAACGATCGGATTTAAAAGAATAGAAAATAAACTTCAAAATCCATATATAGCTCAAATTATGAATAAGTTAAGGGCAGCTGGCGCTGCTGGTGTGGGTATGAGTAGTTTTGGCCCAACTATCTTTGCTGTTACAGATACCAATGAACAAAATATAGTGGATGCAGCAAACGATGCACTAAAGAATGTTGGTGGTGAAATTATCAGTACCAGTGCTCAAAATAATGGTGCTAAACTATTAGACTAAACTTTGTGAAGGTATGAAACCATGGAAAAGATAGAGGGAAAAGTTTGGAAATTTCGAGACAGTATTGACACAGATGTTATTATAGCTGGAAGGTATCTTCGAACCTTTAGCCTTGATGACCTAGCAACACATGTAATGGAAGCAGAAGATCCTGAATTTGCAGATAAAGTCCAGAAAGGTGATATAATAGTTGCGGGATGGAATTTTGGATGCGGATCATCGAGGGAACAGGCTCCAGTTGCCCTAAAACATGTTGGTATTTCAGCTATAATAGCAAAATCATTTGCTAGGATATTCTATAGAAATGCTATAAATGTGGGACTTCCAGTAATAACAGCAGATGTTGAGGCTGATACGGGAGATATCATGTCTGTTGATCTTGAAAATGGGATCATTGGAAATATAAGCACAGGAAAGAAATTTGAAATAAAGCCATTCGACCAGTTTATGCTTGACATCCTGAACGATGGTGGACTTGTAAAACACCACCTCAAAACAAAGGGGTAGGTGCAATTTTCTTATCAAAATTTTTAGAATAAATGCTTTTTTGATGATATTAAATCCTGATTATCAAATAAATATTATGGGATATTTTAAAATATTATATGTTTTGAAACATTTTATTTAATGAAATTAATATGTCGGTTAAAACAAATAAAAGACTAGATCAATAAAAAAAAGTATTATATAAAAAAACTAATTTGAATGAATATTTTATTTAAATTTATTAAATTCAAATTTAAGGGAAGTAAAAAATGAAGTGTACTGTTTGCGGATCAGAATCCTGCGAAATATTAAAGTCCAAGGGTAGATTAACTAAAGAACTTTTATTAAAATGTAATAAATGTGGAAACATTTTCAGAGAAGTTGTAGAGGTTGAAAAGCCCATTGAAGTAAGGGTAGTTGTAAGTGAATATGAATCAAGCCATAAAACATCTGTAAAATTGTATCCTGATGAATTTCTAGAATTTGAGGGTGTATTAGATCTTGATGGAAGACCAGCAGAGATAACATCAATTGAAAATAAGAGAAGTGGGAGGGTAATGTTTGCACCTGTAACTGAAATAGATACAATATGGGCCAATTACATTGACACTCCTGCACGTGTTGGAATTTCTGTTGATTTTGGTGGGAAAATACTCTCAAGAAAGGTTGAAGTGGACAGAGAATTTGAATTTACAATTGGTGATATTGTTAAACTCGGACATGTGCTTTTCAAGATCAGGGGAATTAAAACACAGGAAAGAAAGATGAGGAAGGGTTTTGCAAAGGCATTTGTTGTTAAAAGGATATATGGTAAGCCTGGTGACGACCTTAAGCGTTATAAATATGATTTAACTTCTAAGATAATTGAAGTGGTTACTGTACCTAACGTGGTTGAATATGATGAGTAAGAATAGAGAAGATCTGGTTTCGAAATTATTAGAAATGGGTTATATAAAGTCGGATATTGTTAAGGATGCAATGAACAAGGTTCCAAGGGAAGAATTCATGACCCCTGAAACCAAGAACTATGCCTATCTTGACAGACCAATACCTCTAGAACATGGTCAAACAATCTCCGCGCCCCATATGGTGGCCATTATATGTGAAAAACTGGCCCTTGAGAAGGGAATGCAAGTTCTTGAAATAGGAACAGGATTTGGATACAATGCAGCCGTGGTTTCAGAGATATTAGGGCCCGAGGGACATGTTTACACAGTTGAGAGAATAGAAAAACTCAAAAATATTGCAGAACGGAATTTAAGACGTACAGGGTACTCTGACAATGTTACAGTAATATATGGTGACGGCACCAAGGGGTATGAAGAGAAATCACCATATGATCGGATATATGCAACTGCAAGTGCACCAAAAATTCCCGAACCCCTCAAAGAACAGTTAAAACTTGGCGGGCGATTGTTGACACCTATAGGTCGTGATACATCCGTTCAAGAACTTCTATGTTTAAACCGGGTCGGTGAAAATGAGTATAAATCGTATAATCTTGGGGGGGTTGTTTTTGTTCCTATGATTGGGGAACATGGATGGCCAGAATAACAAAAAAAATCCTAATTCTAATAAAAAAATTAACACCTAAATTTTTCTGAATTTAAACTCTAGAATTTACCCTGGATAATTAATTTGTTATCTACCAGAATAGGTGTTATTACAGATTTAAAAAACAAATTATACTATTTAATATCATATTTAAAAATATTTTAGGAATATAAATCATGAAGATCTACATCGATACCTTTGGATGCACATTTAACCAGGCAGATTCACAGATAATGGCAGGTCTACTAACAAATAACGACGGGACCCTTACAGATTCTCCTGCTGATGCAGATGTAATCATAATGAATACATGTTATGTTAAGCATCCAACCGAACAGAAAGTCATCAATAATATCCAAAAAATGAAAAAACAGTTTCCAGAAAAGAAGCTGATAATCACAGGTTGCATGGTTGAAATAGATCCAGCTAAACTTGAAAGCGCAGCCCCCGATGCAAGTTGGATAGGTCCACATAGGATCCAGTCCACACCATCCATAGTAAGGTCTGTTCTTGAGGGAGAAATAGTGAGATCAACAGGATATTCCAATGAATCTAAGGTTTGTCTTCCTAAAATACGTTCAAATCCATTGATACATATTATACAGATTTGTGAGGGCTGTGATGGTGCTTGCACTTACTGCTGCACCAGATTTGCAAGGGGACCACTTCAGAGTTATCCATCAACAATGATTAAAAAAGAAGCAGAACAAGCAGTTGCTGAGGGATGTCTTGAAATACAGTTAACAGCACAGGACTCGGCTGCATACGGTAAAGATACCGGAAAATCTCTTTCCTCCCTCATGAATAAAATAGCCGATATAGACGGGGAATTTAGGATAAGGGTGGGTATGATGCACCCAAAAAGTATGATAGGGGATGTTGAAGGAATAATAAATGCATTTAAAAGGGATAAATTATATAAATTTCTACATATTCCAATTCAAAGCGGTAGCAACAAAGTTCTTAATGAAATGAATCGTTGTCATACTGTAGAAGAATTTAAAACCATAATATCTCGATTTAAAGAGGAAATACCAGATATTTCCATATCAACCGATATAATAGTAGGATATCCCACAGAAGATGAGGAAGCCTTTTCTGACACTCTTGAATTAATTAGCGAGATAAAGCCGGATTTACTTCATATTTCCAAGTACATGCACAGACCAGGAACTAACTCTTCCGATCTTGAAGAAATTGGTCATGAAACAATGAAGAAGCGTTCAAAGGCACTTACTAATTTAAAATTAGCGATATCTCTTGAAAAAAATCTTGAATTAGTTGGAACCAAACAACATGTTCTGGTGACGGGTAAAGGAAGTAAAGGCGGATATGTTGGACGTACAGATTCATATAAAACAGTAATAATTGAATCTGCAGAAATTGGTACATTTTTTGATGTTATTATTACTGATGCAAAGTCCACTTATTTAATGGGTGCTATTTACCAATGAATTTAGGATAATCCTTTTTACTTTTTAAAACATCATTTATTAATTTTTAATATCATTTTAGGTGTTATTTTTATTATTTCCAATTCTTAGGGCGTTTATTATTACCACAAGGGTCAGGCCCATGTCTCCGAATGCCACGGCCATCCAAAGTGATACAAATCCCAGAATAGCAAAGAATGCAAATGAAGTTTTAACTATTATTGACAGTGAAACATTCTGTTTAACAACCGACATAGTTTTTCTACTTAGATCTATAATGTAGCTGATTTTTGAGATGTCATCATGCATCAATGCAATATCAGCGGTTTCAATTGCTACATCTGAACCTGCGGAACCCATGGCAATACCCACATTGGATCTTGCAAGTGCTGGAGCATCGTTTACACCATCACCAACCATTGCCACATGTTCATCCTTTACAATGAGATCATTAATAATTTTAACCTTATCCTCTGGTAAAAGACCTGAATAATGATTATCTATACCTATTTTTGAAGATACTGCCTTAGCTGTACCTTCATTATCACCTGTAAGCATGATGGTTTTAATATTCCTTTTTTTAAGGCCCATTATGGTGCTGTGCGATGATGGTTTGATTTTATCCATGAGTCCTATCAAACCAATAACATGGTCATGATTAGAGATTATCAATACAGTTTTACCAGTCATCTCTAATTTTTCGATTAAATTACCTGGATATTCATTATTAATGGTTAATAGACTTTTTTTACCAACATAAAACATTTCTTTATTGATCTGACCTTTAACACCCTTTCCTGTAACTGATTTAAAATTGTTAACATCTAAAAATGTTATACCCGTCTTTTCAGTATATTTAACAACTGCTTCTGCAAGTGGATGTTTTGATTTAGATTCTAATGAACCTGCGATTCCCAGTATATCATCTTGGGTGTATTTGTTCAGGGGGATAATATCTGTTACTTCTAATTTACCCTCTGTTAAGGTTCCTGTTTTGTCAAATACAATTGTTTTAATCTTCTGCATTTCTTCAACATATTCTCCACCTTTTATCAACACTCCATTATTAGTACCTGCTGTTATTCCGGATACCATGGACACAGGAGTGGATATGGCTAAAGCACATGGACATGAAACAACAAGCAATACTAAAGCTCTGTAGAACCATGTGTCAAAATTTAAACCTAAAATAAATGGGGGAACAGTTGCAACAATTACTGCAAGAAGTAAAACCGAAGGTGTGTAATAATTCGAAAATTTGTCGATGAATGCTTCGGTTTTGGATTTATTCTTTTGTGATGTTTTCACAAGATCTATTATTTTTGACAGTACCGTTTCATCGGATCTCTTGGTAACCCTCAATTCAAAATAGCCTTCTTCATTAATCGTACCTGCATAGACCATATCTCCCTCTTTTTTTGTAACTGGAATACTCTCTCCGGTTATTGCAGACTGATTAACTGAGGATATACCCGTTATTATAATCCCGTCCAATGGAATTTTATCCCCTGGCATAACAACAACTATTTCCTCTACCTCTACTGCATGTGCATGCAATTTAAGTTTTTGACCGTCTCTTTTAACTGTTGCTGTTTGTGGAGTAAGCTTTATCAATGATCCAATGGATTTTTTTGCCCTTTCTCCAGCATAATCTTCTAAAAATTCGGCTATAAAAAATAAAAATATTACAGATGCACCCTCTGCTCCTTGGCCTATTAAAAAAGCACCTATAGCTGCAATGGTTATTAATAGACTTATACTAAATTTTCCCTTAAAAAGAGCCCTAAAACCATTGGGCACAGTTTCGTATCCCGAGATAATAACCACTGTAACAAACAGAATCTCGGCTAAAATCTGTTGACTGGTAAAGAAATTCAAATATAATGCAGTGGCTAGGATTATTGCAGATAATCCGATGATATAAATGGCTTTAACTTTATTTTCGGGTTTTTTTTCTTCATATATATTTGCTGAACAATATTTACATGAATCAGATGTGTCATAGAGTCTTGGGTTGTCATTATTATTCCCTGGCATGTTCAACTCCCAGTTCAATGATTTTCTTTACATGTTCATCTGCAAGGGAATAATAGGTCATTTTCCCTTGTTTCCGAAATTTAACAAGGTTTTTACCTCGTAAAAGTCTTAATTGGTGGGAGATGGTTGATTGATTTGCATCTAATGCAGCCGACAGATCACAAACACAAAGTTCCCTATGATATAATGCTTGCAGGATCTTGAGTCTTGTGGGATCTCCAAATATTTTAAAATTCTCAGCTAAGATTATGAGAATATTTTCATCAAGCATTTTAGATTTGACTTCTGCTACTGCTTTTTCATCGGTACACACGATTTCACAAATATCATCAATTTTCATATGTATAGCTGTGCATATGAACATATATATTTATGTTTTTAATATTTCCAATAAATACGTTGGATTATGTTTAATGGATGATAAACAACCAGTATTTTCTATTTTTTTGGTTATGCAGAGTTTGTTAGGGTGTTTATTAAAATGTGCTAAACTTTATTTAATTGACAACCAACTTATAATGAAGAAATGGTGCAAATCAAAAAAAATTTATTATTTGTTTCTAATATTTGTTGATAAATTTACAATAATCATAGGTTACAACCTTAAAATTAATAAAAATGGGTGATTTAATGTCATATCTTGTCTGTGAAGAATGTGGAAAATACTATGAGCTTAAAGAGGGTAAAGACTCTTTCAGTTACGAAAGATGTTCTTGTGGTGGTAAATTAAGATATACCGACATATTAAATGGAAAAAATAACAGGAATATAACATTAAAAGACTCAAAGATCACATGTAACAATTGTGGGGCTGAAAATCCTAGTGGTTCAATGATATGTTCCAGCTGTGGAAGGCGATTAGAATCTGAACAACCAATAAAAAGCATTAATCCTCCATTAAATAGGAGCGTAAGTTGGACTGGGATTGCCATAGGATTTCTTTTTCTTTTAACAACCATGATGTTTGGTATTATTGCAATATTTGGCAAAAATATCCCCCAGAACGCTGCAGATATTCCATACAACCTCTTAGTAAACTTTGGTATTATTGCAATGATTCTTCTAATTATATCCGGTTTAATATCATCCTACATTGGTGGCAGCCTAAAATTTAAAAATGGTCTTATAAACGGTGGATTGGTTGGAGTCATCCTTGGACTGATAGTCGGTGCTACTTCGGGTTCCATAATTTCTATTGCAGCTTTAGCAATGTTTGGATCTATAACAGGCCTTGGAGGTATATTTGGAACATTTTTAAAGAGAAGGTTCAATAAATATTTATAAAAAACTTTTTTTTACCAATAAATTTTAATAAATCTATTCTAAAATGAATTAAACTATAATCTACCTCTCATAAGTTTTTTACTGAGTTTATCCATTTTCTTAGCATCTTTTATTTGTTTTTCCATGTTATTGTCTTCAATTAAAACACCGCCTTGATATCCACATTTCAGACATGTCCATATTCCTGTTTGGGGCACCAGAATTTTAATCTTTTTTGAACCACATTTGGGGCACAACGTTGTTTTTCCCATAAAAAAAATCCCTCCTAAAAAATAATCATATTTCTTATAGATTTTCTCATGATAAATCTATTTATTGTGGATAGGATCGTAGCAGAAAATGGTTAAAATTCAGTATAAAAAAGTCTTAATAATCTATGGAATTCTGTTTTAAATCATAAAATTTAAAATAAGTGCCGTGGGCCGGACTTGAACCAGCGACATCCAGATCTTCAGTCTGGCGTTCTCCCAACTGAACTACCACGGCAAATGGGCCGGACGAGATTCGAACTCGTGATCACCTCCGTGTCAGGGAGGTATCATACCCCTAGACCACCGGCCCAAAATGAGTCCATCTTGAATATAACTCTATTCCTATTTAACCTTTTCCACTGGAAGGAATCAAATCATTATAATACCATCTTATTTGGGTAATATTTATTAAAAATTAATGATAACATAAAAAAACCATTCAAATTCGTAAGTTTAACAGAATCACCTTAAATTACATTTTAACATCCCATTTTAGATTAAAATAATCATAAATTATGTAAAATACTCTTAAAAACTAGGCGAAAAAGGATTTAAGTCCGTTGAAAATCTTAAAGTAATAAATTTATATGAGTTAGACTACATAAAATAAAGGGTAGAAAATTAATTAAAATTTTTAGGGGGAATTTTATTGAATATAGGAGATCCAATTAAAACAACTGTTGAAGAAATTCGTAAAGTTTTAAACATAGAAAATGTAGTCGGAGAAACAATAGAAACCGATGATAAACTTTTAATTCCTATTACCAGAATGGGTATGGGATTCGGAGCAGGTATGGGTGAAGGTAAAGGTTCAGATGATATGAGTGGAGCCGGAGCCGGAGCTGGTGGTGCTGCAGGTATTGAACCAATAGCTGTAATTGTTGTTTTCAAGGGAATAAGCGGTCCTGAAGGAGTTAAGGTCATGTCATTAAAAGCTCCAGACCCATTAACAAGGGCTATTGGTGAAATAAGTAACGCTGCTGTGGAAATTATGGGACAGGGCAGTAAAATGATGAAGGAAAAAGGTCAAAAAAAGAAAGAAGCTAAAATTGAAGCTAAAATGGGCGAAGCCAAGTTTAAATCCGATAAGGATGAAACTAAACTTAATATTAGAGAGAAATAAATAGTAATTAAATATAATCATGGAGAACAACAGTGATCAACATTCTATTTCTCATAATACTTGTTATAATAATATTATTAGTAATAATAATAGCAAGTATTATGTTGATCCCATTTCACATAACTCTAAACTTGGATAATAAGGGTTTAGATTATAAGGGATACTTCAAGTTAACTTGGCTTAGGATAAGAATCCTTCAAAGGGAAATACCGTTAAAGGAAGAAAAGAAGGAAGTTGAGAAGAAGACTAAGGCAGAATGGACTCTTAATAGAATTATAAAGATTTTCAACCTTTTTTTAGAATCAATGCCATATTTTGAAAACATTTTCTATGCATTTCTAAGATCCATTACAATAGAAAAATTAAACTTGAACCTTGCTTTAGGAATGGACAGTCCAGTAGATACAGCACAAATGGCTGGTTTTTTCTGGTCTATACTTCCAACTCTTAATTTAATCCCAAAGGTCTCAATTCATATGAATCCAGTATTTATGAAATCCACATTTGAAGGAAATTTAGACTTCGAACTTAAAATCAGACTCTTTTGGATAGTTGTAGAAGCCTTGAAGGCCATCACTAAAAAGCCTGTAAGAGGTTTGATAAACGAGGTTAGAGCCTAACAATGATTAATAACCTAAAAATATCATAATAAAGTTTTTAGGAGATTTCGTGAATATTTTATAATATTAAAACAGTAATGGCAATAGTATGAATCCAAGAACAAAAAAGGTAAAGGAAGTTGGAAAGATGTTTCAGATCGGTGAAAGAACCTTTTATCCGATTATCGAGATTTCAACTGTTGAAATGGAAACATCATTTGCTGAATCTATTTCTCCAATAGCATTGGTTGTTGTAGAACCATTAAAAAAATATATATTGCCACTAACTGAAGAGGAAGTTGATTCTGCAGAGATAATCGATCTATTTGATTTCACATAGAACCATCAAAATCCTTGATTAGAAATGTATCAACTGGAAGAGTGCATCGGTATCAAATATATTCATGTTTAATGGCATGAAAACCCATTATAAATGAATTGAATATCAATGGTTTGGAAAATTTTGAAAATAAGAATTTCACTAATTTTTTTTTAGATGATCGAGGTTGAGTCTTGATTGTTTTTTTAAATTTTATTGTTTTTTAGTTTTTTATGGGGTTTTTTTAGTTTTTAGATGGTTGGTGATGTGTTTTTTGGGATAATTTGTTTGGTTTTTTTTGTTATTTCGCTGAATATTCGTTTTAAGCTGTGTGCTATGTATATCAGGTTGTTTTCTGTTTGTATTTGTTCTAATCCTCGATTGTAATATTCTGTGAACTTTAGGTTTTGTTTCAGGTTTCCGAATGGCCATTCAACGGTTTCTTTGCGTTTTGCGTATTCCAATTTTGCTTTGGGTGTTTCCATTTTTAATTCCATTCTTCGTGGTAATTCGCCACCATATGCTGTTATAATTTTGTAACGATTTTTTCCAGCACATTTATGTTGATCTGGACATTTTAAACATTTGTTAGTGTAATATTGTTCTCTTATTTTGCCGTTATATTTATAAGTCTTTTGATATGGTAGTTTTTTATTATTGGGACAGATATATAAGTTATTTTTTTTATTTGTGGTATTATTTGATGATGGTCTGTGGGGTCTTGTGTTACGCTGTTTGATAGGATTATTCCTGATTTGTGGTTGACACTGATTTGTGAATTGTATGATAATTCTATTTTATTCTTTTTATTCATCATCCACCGTGAATCGGGATCTGTTAAGCTAATCGATTTTTGTTTGCTTTTTTTTAGTTGTTTTTCGGCTTTTTCTAATTTTTCAATGGTTTTTTATTCCTTGGTTTATAATGTTTGCTGCGGATTTTTTGAGTGGTTTTTCGTTTTTATTATCTTTTTTAGCATCTGAAATTTCTTTTAATACTTCTTTTATTAGTTTTTTTCTTTCTTCTTTGTTTAGTGGTATTTTTACTTCGTTGTTTTGTTCTTCGTCGTATAATTGGTCTTCTTCTTTGTCTACATCAATTCCTTTTTGTAAGATTTTTTTAATTGTTTTTATCTCTTCTTCTGTTAAATTATTATTGTTGGATGCATTAGCTTTGATTTTAGTACCATCTATAGATATATGCTCTAAATTAAGCAAATTTAATTTCTTTGAAGTTAATACAGTGGCTTGAAATGCTTCTTCTATCAATTCTTTGGCTTCAATTTTAAATCTTAAAATCGTTCTAAAACCTGACGATTCCACACCTGATAAGTATATATAAACCAAATTTTCATTTATAAGTTTCATAATCTTTCTTGATGAGAAAACACCATCTACAGCTGCCATTAAAACTATTCTCATTAACATACGTCGAGAATAAGCTTGATTACCGGGAGTATACCGATATTTACTTTCAAGTTCCTTAAAATCTAATTGATCAACCATATCAGAAATTAAAAAACAAATATGATTCTTTGGAATAAACTCTTTCAAATCAACTGGCACCAAAAAAGTCTGACCCATCTTATCTTCTCTTAAAACCATAAACACAAACTCCTAATAAACACAAACTCTTAAATAATAATAGAACAACCACCAATATATAATTAACCCTCAAAAAAACCAACAAAAAAAATATAATACAAACACCAAAAAAATTAATATAATTATGACTCAACCTCGATCATGAATAAAAAAAATGAAATATGATAAAAAAATATTTTTTAATCAATTTTCATGAATTCTGAATTTGATGCACCACAGATAGGGCATTTTTCAGGAGCTCCATCTTCGACAGTGTTACCACAGAGTGCACATACATAATAATCGACTTCAGAATTGTCTCCAAGGCTCTCTAGTGCCTGTTTATAAAGGGCTGCGTGGATTTGTTCAACCTTGTTTGCAACATCAAAGGTCCAGAGTGCTGTATCATTTTTTTCGGCATTTGCTTCGGCAATAAAGTTAGGATACATATCTGTAAACTCTTCTGTTTCACCTGCTATGGCTGCTTTAAGGTTTTCTTTAGTTTCGTCTATTCCTCCAGCTATTTCAAGGTGGTTGTGAGCGTGGACTGTTTCAGCTGCTGCTGCTGCTCTGAACAATTTTGCAACTTGTTTAAAACCTTCTTGATCAGCTTTCTTAGCAAAAGCCAGATATTTCCTGTTGGCTTGTGATTCACCTGCAAATGCTTCCATTAAATTTTCTTTTGAGCTCATATTTCTACCTCTTTATATTTATTAAAATAATACCCGTACACATAGTTTGGTAACTACTGTATTAAAATTGTTTTGTATCTGTTGGAAACTTTGAAGAATTTGTTGAATTTAAATAATTAAATAAAATATAAGTCCAATTGTAAACCAGTTATATTCTAAAAAAATTCATAACAACAGTAGATATGACTTTGATAAAAATTAATTATTATTTAAATTTAGTAATTTAAAATAGGTTTTAATTATTTATATTTCGATATTCTAATTTAAAATTTAGAACAAATAAAAAAAGAAGAAAATTAGGCTGTTTTAACAGCCATGTCAATGTCATCTGCTTTGACAGTTTTTCTTCCAGCGTGTTTTGCAAGCTCTACAGCTTTTTTAGCGATTTCTTCACCTTTTTCTTCGAGTGATTTTGCTAAAGCTTCTTTTGCATCATCACTTATTCTTTGAGCACCAGCGTTTTTTATGATCCTTCCAACTGGAGCAATTGGTAATTCGGCCATAATTTCACCTCCTATTTAACCTAGGGATAATTAATATTTAAATTTATCGGTTAAACTCTGATTTTTAGCCATGACATATACAATAATGAACCAAATGATGAGATCATTATATAACCAAAAGTTATAAGCGTATTAAGTAGGATATGAAATTCCATGTTTGAGCTGTTAAACATTGACACCCATATAGAAGAGATATTAAGAAAATCTTTAGAAAAACAAATATCATGTAACGAAGCACTTAAGCTCATGAAAACGACTGGAAGGGAACTACAAGCCCTTTTAATGACTGCCGATATTCGGCGTGAGCAGATTGTTGGTGACAACGTAACCTACATAAAGAACTGGAATATCAACTTCACCAACATTTGTACGGGTACATGTGGATTCTGTGCATTTAAACGGGATGAAAACAACGATGAATCCTATTTCTTGAGTGCAGAAGAAGTGGTTAAAAGGGCTAAAACAGCATGGGATAATGGTGCAAAGGAAGTGTGTATACAGGGAGGACTTCATCCGGATATTGATGCTTACTACTACGAAGAACTCCTTCAAAAGTTGAGAATAGAACTTCCAGATATCCATATCCATGCATTTTCGCCTATGGAGATATTATATGGGGCTGAAAAGTCTGATATTTCATTATCAGAAGAACTTAAGATGTTCAAAGATGCAGGATTAGACTCCATACCTGGAAATGCTGCTGAGATATTAAACGATGATATTAGAAAAGTTCTATGTCCAAGTAAGATGAATACTGCTAAATGGATAGAAATAGTTGAAACAGCCCATAAAACGGGAATACCAACAACATGCACGATGATGTATGGGCATATAGAGCAATTAAAAGATAGGGTAGAACATATAGATATTTTAAGGAGTATACAAGAAAAAACAGGCGGATTTACAGAGTTTGTGCCGTTGACATTTATGCATAAGAATACACCCATCTATCGTGAAGGATTAGCAAGCCCTGGTTCAACAGGTATAGAAGATCTTAAGGTATATGCAGTTTCAAGGCTGATGTTTGGGGATTTATTACCCAATATCCAAGTTTCATGGGTTAAACTTGGCTTCAAATTTGCCCAGATATGTTTAACAGCAGGGGCCAATGACCTTGGAGGCACACTTGGAGAAGAGAATATATCTAAATCTGCCGGGGCTCAACATGGTGTACAAACCGATCCACAAAACTTCCAGAGGGTAATAAGGGATATGGGTAGGATACCTGCAGAAAGGGACACATTGTACAGGAATATACGTTTAGTATGAATTTATTAATACTGTTCAATATTTTAAATAAAAAGCTTCAATATTTTATATATTTCGGATGTTAAGTTTTGAACAAATTTGATTTGGAATGTTTTGAATGCATCATCTAAAAAAAGAATTAAATATAATATGATTTAAATTAGGATAAATATTTTTATTAAAATTCCTGTTGGATGTTAGTAAATTTTCTTATTACTATTTTATCATCATTTTCTGCTTCACGGAACAGTTCAAGGTCACCTTCTACACGTCCTATATTGTTAACATCTGAGGCTGGTTGTGAATTTCCATAGAATATACAGAATGCTGATCCAGGCGGCCAGTACGATAGATCTCCCTTTTTAGTTGTTGAGGAGGGATTTTCATAGTCTAATTTTAGTGGTACATCGAAGTAGATCTCATCGAGCCATATGTTGGCTTCTCCTTCAATGGGCAGATTATCGTAGATCATCCTTGCAGTTTCTGGATTTCTATCATCGAGAATGGCTTTTACTTTTCCTTTTCCAATAATTTCTATCTCTATATCCATAAAATCCCTTCCTATTAATATTATTCCAAAATTTTGGGATTATTTTTTTAGGAGTTCATTCATAATTGCAGGGCCTGTTGAAGTTCCTATCCTAGATGCTTCTGCATCGATCATTTCCAGTGCAGTTTTAAGATTTCTTATACTGCCAGATGCTTTCACACCCATATTTGATCCAATAGTTTCTCTTATGAGTTTCACATCATATACATTTGCTCCGGAATATCCTATTCCTGTTGATGTTTTAACATAGTCTGCTCCAGCTTTCTGTGACAGTATACTTGCACCTATCTTTTCATCATCTGTTAATAAAGCCGTTTCTATTATTACTTTTACTACTGTACCGTCTGCAGATTCAACAACATCTTCAATATCCCTCTGAACTAGTGCATTTTCCGATGATTTCATAGCACCAATATTCATCACCATATCAAGTTCTACTGCACCATCTTCCACGGCAACAAGTGCTTCAAATGCTTTTATTTCAGATTTATTTGTTCCAAATGGAAATCCAACCACTGAACAGACTTTAACATCTGTATCTCCTAAAATTTCATATGCTAATGCCACATTTGTTGGTGTTACACATGCAGATGAAAAACTGTATTCAACACATTCCTTACAAAGTTTTTTTATATCGTCCTTGGTTGTATTTGGCTTTATATTTGTATGGTCTATCATTCCAGCAAGTTCTTCAGGGGATATCAATCAAATCAACTCCTTTATATTTTGCTACATGATTTCGTCAACAATTCTAAATATTATTATTTAAGGATTTTAGACATATAAGGACCTTCTCTTTCATAACCGAATTTTCTGTAATAATTACGTGCTCCAACACCACTAATTATGAGTAACTTATTTTTATCATAGTTTTCCAAGGCTATTTTTTCAGCTTCAGCTAATAAATCCTCTCCATATCCCATATGTTGCCATATTTCATCTTTTTTTTGGCCTAATTCTGCCATCTGCCCGTAAACATGAAGTTCTCTGACTATTGCTGTTTTTTTATCGACTTCCCTTCGATGGGCCATATTGGACGGTATTCTAAGCCTTAAAAATCCGATTAAAATATCGTTTAATGGATCTTCATGGGATAAGAATATTTCACGTCCCATACCTGCATTGTATTCTTCCTTCATGAATTTAATATCTCCAAAAACAGGGTTTACACCCACTCCCTGGTGACCTACTTCTCTACATCTAATGCACTGGCATTTAATATTTTCTTCTGCAAGCTTATTATAAACAAGTTCTCCAAGATTTGATTTTTTAACTCCTGCTTCTATGAGTTGTGATGGTATATCACGCTGTATTCGCATGGTTCTAACCCATTTAGGGAGCATTTTTTTAATATTTACTATTAAATCTACTGCTTGTTCTGTTGTGTAGGGGGTGTAATCTCCTTTTTTCCAAAGGTCGTAGAATTCAGATCCCTTTGTAACTAGGCATGGATATATCTTAAGCATGTCTGGTTTGAAGTTATCATCCTCAAATATCCTGTGGAATATTCTCATATCCCTTTCTGGATCTGAAAACAGGCCTGGCATCAGATGCATAGCCACCTTCAATCCTGAATCTCTGAGTATTTTTGTAGATTCTATAACATCTGAAACTCGATGGCCCCTATCTATACGTTTGTAGATAAAATTGTAGATGGTCTGTACACCTAATTCAACCCTTGTAACTCCTAGTTGAAGCATTCGATCTACATCGGATATTTTAGCGTAGTCGGGTCTTGTTTCAAATGTCATGCCAACACATCTAACAGATGACTTTTCGTTGGCAGTTTGAACATCATCAAGGTAGTTGAACTTATTTGGAACAGTCAAAATCCCACCATTACGAATAGAAATTTTCGTGTCTTCATCGGTTAAACCGTAGTTGTTCATTGCCTCGATACATCGTGTAACAAACCATTCCTGGTAACATGTGAAGTAGGATGGAAAGGTACCGCCCATTACAATGAGTTCGACCTTATCAATTGGATGTCCAATACTTTCAAGTTGTAACAATCTATTGTATGTCTGTCTGTAAGGGTCGAAATCAAACATGCGTGCCCTCAAGGCAGCGGGTTCTTCCCCTGTATAACTTGGTGGTGCAATATCACTCTCGGGACAGTAGTTACATCTTCCATGTGGACATTTATGTGGTTTGCACATAACAGCAACAACCGCAACTCCTGAAATGGTCCTTGTAGGTTTTTTACGTATTAATGGAGATATCTTTGCCCTTTCTGATTTTGTTGCATTTTCAAGTAGTTGAGAATTGCTCATAAACTCCATGAGTTTAAAGTCTCTACAAGCCTTTAATTTAAGTTTTTCAAGGTCTTTTTTTGATTTAACTTTTCCCTCCATTATTTCGTTGATAATGAATCTACAAGCATTTTCCATGACTAAAATCTCCTATGAAAATTAATTTTAATGATCTGGTGTTTTATTTGATATGGATATTTTTGATTTTATTTTTATAAACTTTATATGTTCATTTATTTTCTAACTATCTAATTCTACTCATATATCCGATTAAAAAAAGTTAATAAATGAAATTTATTAAAAAAAACTTATCCATTTAATCTAATTTAAGTTCTCTTTTCTGCAGTGTGTTGGTTATATCTGTTTTTGAAACGATTCCAACCAGTTCACCATCTTTTAATACTGGAACCCTGCCAATTCTATTTCTGTTAAGCTTTTCAATTGTCTGGACTAGTCCTTCGTTAGGTTCTGAGGTGATCAATTCTGTACTCATGACATCCCCTATTGGTTTATCCCTTTCATCTTCAGGAACCTTTGAAATGTCGTCAAATGTAATTATTCCAACTAATTTCCCATTATCCATTACTGGATATCCCATGTGTTTCTCGCTGAACATGGTACGAAGTGTATCTTGGATTGTATTTTCAGGTGATAGTGTATGTACATCTGTAGTCATAACTTCCTTAACCATATCATCACCTAACAATGTGGACACAACAACAGATTTATATTCTGAATCTGCCCCAACATAGACAAAAATAGCTATCAGGATCAGTAGAAAATTAAAGAACACCCCAACAATTGCCATTATAATTGCAAACTGTTTACCAATAGTTGCGGCCTGTTTAGTTGCCTTAATAAAACTCATTCTTTCGGCTAAAAATGCCCTGAGTATCCTCCCCCCATCCATTGGAAATGCTGGTAGGAGGTTGAATAAACCTAAAATCAAGTTTACTACTATGAAGTAGTAGAGGGCACCAAGAAGTACTGTGGAGAGGTATGGTCTAAGTATTATTAGAACAACAAAACTGATTGCAGCAATAACAAGGTTAGCAACAGGACCGGCTAGTGAAATTCTTAACTCCTGTGCAGGGTCCTTTGGTATTTCTTCCATTTCAGAAACTCCACCAATAGGCAGGAGTACGATTCGATTAATTTTAATACCATAACGTCTTGCGAAATATGAATGGCTTAACTCGTGTAAAACAACCGTTGCAAATACAAGGGTTATTAAAACAGCTGTCAAGAGATTTATATAGGAAACAAAATTAAACAAGGCTATTATATAAATTAACACTATAAGAGCTAAGAATGAAATATGGAGTTCTATAGGTATTCCGAATACACTAAAGATTTTAAAGGAGTATTTCATTTTTTTGTACACCCATCTGTTTTTTTATATGGTATTAAATAGAAATCCACTGATCTGCAAATAAGCAATAAGATTAAAAAATTGGTGATTCTAATTTTAAATTTATATAGTATATTATTGGTTTCCAAATTATTTAATTGTATTATATCTTGTTTAGGCCATTAGTGTTCATCATAGGGGGATATGATCATGGATTTCATAAATGTAAATTAGGAGTATTTAAAGGTTATTTGGTTAACTATACGATTTTAAAGGTTTATAACAGGATGTCCTAGGATAATGATTAACAAGTTAATTAAAAAGAATTTATACTTCTCTGTAGGATGAACAGAACATTTTAATGAAAAAAAATATTATATTTAAACATAAATAAAATTTTAGGGGATGTAATCTGTATTAAAACTATATCCAAGAAATAAATACAGGTTAATCCCATAAAGAAGGGTTATATTGTTTAATAATTTGCTCAGGATGTCCCAATGAAATATTACATGATCAACATTTGAATTCTCATTTTCTAGTATATAATAATTTTCCACCACACTCACATTCATTGAAATCTTCTGGAGATTCTCCATCCTGCAATTCATAGTATCCTCTGCAGTTGTCACATTCAAGATATCCATGGTCTCCGGTTTTATAATCTCCAGACATATAAAATAGTGTAACTGATCTGTAAAGGAAAATCCCCATAAATGAAGTTACTATTAATGGATATAGAAGTCCTCCAACTATTTTAAGGTGGATTAAACTGAAGAAGGATATAATAAATAACCCTATTAAACCTAAGATCAGATAAATTATTCCTGTAACAACATACCACACTAAAAAATTACCCCATCCAATATTTGAGAGTTTATTGAATATCTCACTAAATTTAAAGGCCGCTTCAATTTTGCTGTTATTGTAAACCATATTTGCCAGCGACATCAGTGTTAAAGGATAGATAACTAAAGCAATTAAAATTACAATAAGAGCAAAAATTCCTATAAATATCATCGAACCTGAATTATATATAGAAAGGTTTGATAATCCCACAGGTGCAATGACTAATCCGTAAAATAAAAGACCAATAATAACAGATAATGGAATCGCATAAATTATGCTTACTACAACAGCTTTAAGACCATCAACGAAC
The DNA here is from genome assembly GCA_003151535.1 of Methanobacterium sp. Classification (GTDB taxonomy): domain Archaea; phylum Methanobacteriota; class Methanobacteria; order Methanobacteriales; family Methanobacteriaceae; genus Methanobacterium_B. The sequence continues at coordinate 19,802 of PLXT01000056.1, read as the reverse complement.
ATATCCAATGGATCATCAAATTCAGGCAGTTCATAAAGACCTGCTAATGTAGCTCTTAAGATTCTAATTTCATAACCAAATATGAATACGAAATCTATCAATGCTATTACAATTAAAATAAGTGCTAATGGTATATTTGCAGCACCAGGTGTAATGAAATTAGAATATAAAGTAGCAATCACCAAAATAATTCCAAATGTAATTAACTTCTTCGGGTCTGACAGTGGATATCGTACTGCATCTCCTATAATTTCTCCTATGCTCATTTATATACTCTCCATTTTATTAACATGTAATTGATTAGTTATTTGGAATTATTTTATATAAAATAGGGGTATTCAATTCCATTTTTACATGGTTCTGGATTAAATTTTGATCTTTACTGATAGTTCATTACAAAATCGTTTAATCCAATTTAAAGACGATTTATCTGGAATGATTTAACCCACAATTTAATATCAATATTTTTAATATTTATCAGATTATAATGAGAATTTATTATTAAAAAAGATGGGATGGATAACGTTAAAATAACTTGAATTAGAGAATAATTAACTATTAATAATAGTAAAATCTCAATTAATCCATTAATTAATTGGGCTTAAAAAATAAATAATACAAAAAACATATCAATATAAAGGTGTTTCAATGAAGGTTAGCGAATTTCTAGGAACTAGAGTATTGGATAAAAATGCATTTGAAATAGGGAAAGTATCTGACATGTTTATAGACCCAGTGGCAGGTATAATAGATGTTATAACAATATCTGCTAATGAATTCGGCATTAGGAGAAAAGATATTGAGATCAAACCAAATCAGATAGATGTGTTAGGAGAGTATTTGGTACTTAACATTGACAAGGAAGATATTTTTGTTGATTAATTTTATATAATAAATAAATTTCATATTAATTTTTTTTAAATAAAATTGGGGTGATTTTAGATGGAAATTGAAGATGTACGTGGAAAACCAATTCAAAAAGGAGTCCATGTAAGATACACAGGTACTGGTAGTGCTGGTGAAGTTGTGGATTTTAGAACTGATGATAATGGAACCTGGGTATTATTAGATACAACGGATCTATGGTACAAAACTCAATCCCTTGAAGTTATTGGCGAAACCGAGTACAGTAAAATGAAGAATCATACCATTTTTAAATCAGAAAAGGAACAAGAAGACGCTGATTCCAAAGAAAGTGTCAAAGATAAGATCAAAAAATCTAAAAGCAAATTTGAAGACGTTGATATGAGTAATGAGCTCTGTGATGGTGGGGGTTAATTATTTGTGAGCTAATTTACTCATAATTCTTTTTTCTTTAAATATAATTTTTTTTTATTGGAATACTATTAAATTTGTTTATAGCATTTCAAGTAAAAGGGTTGAGGACAGGACAATGACAATAATTCCAATAATAGTTTAGGAGGGGATTTTATTGAAAAATATTTGTAAAAGTAATGTCCTCAATTTTAATGAGTTGAATGTTCTATTTGAAGGTGATTATTACTCTTTTAGAAAATTTAGGCCATTAATTATTATTATTCTTTTTTTGGGTGATGCATATTGTAATTCTTAAAGTCTTTTATTGAATTTATAAATCGAATTAAATGTGCAGTTGTTCGTTGTTTCCATGAATTTTTGGTGGAATAATTGAGTTTTTGAATGGGAGCTTAACCATTTGTTCTACAGTAGAATTAATTTTTATAGAAAAAAATATTTTATCATTATTTGACGTGTTAAGTTCGTAATTACTTCTCTCATTTATATCTTGAAATCCTAGTGAACAAATAAACTTAAAAAAAAGTAAATTTAATTAAAATAATTGAATGTGTTAACTAGTTGTGAAAGATCATTATCTTGATTATCGATTACTCCACCACACACAAAACAGGGAGTTATAGCGGAATAATATGATTTTTCAATATCGTTAGTCGACGCTTCGATGTGAAGTTTTTCCAATTTAATATTTCCTTTACCACACTTACATGGGTACACTTCAATACTTCTTCTTGTCATATTATTCCCCCCTTTTTAATATTCTTCAAATGTTTTTATGGTTTCAATAAATAGAAACATTTGTTTAAGTTTAATATAATTAATTATTTTTTTGGTTTTGAAAACTTATAGCAATTTTGCTTGTAACTAAAATATTAGAATATAAGTTCAACCACAATAGTAAAAGCACTATTAAATATTTATTTGAAACTAAAAATGTTTTATTTTAATTTTAAACCATTATTATCTGCCTTTGGAAAAACTGGCATATAATTGGCCTATTAGTGCAATATTCATTGAATCAGGGCATAATAGAACTATGAAATTTGTTCAATTTCTTGAGGATAATTTATATAAAATTTTCTGTATTTTAGAATCCAACTAATTTTATCAAATAACTTTACATGATAGGATTGGATCTATTGTTGAGTATAATCTAAAATAAATTATAACGGGGTTTTTAACAATATAAAGTATTATAAATCCTTTAAATATTAAAATAGTAGTTTTTATTAGTTTTCTCAAGATTTTAAGCTCGAATTTGTTGATTAGCTGATTTTCAGTTGTTAACAAGTTAATGGTATCAGATTGATTGGGGGTTGTTTTTTGTAATGGGATTTATAATGGTTTAATTTACAGAAAATACCCGAATATATGCCTCCTTCTATATCTGGCTATATGATATCTTTTAAGAGGGCCTTAAATTAAAAACAAAACTCTTAGGGGGTGTTTTATTTGATTTTAAACCATAACCTTTATAAGTGATATTGATGTTACTAATTAGTCAGTCCAAATATCCATTATAATTGGATATTTTAGGATCGGAGGCAAAATATTATGAAAAAAGAATTAATAACAGCATTTTGCGTGCTTACCATGTTAGCAAGCACAGCACCGATATTTGCTGCTGACACAACAACCACCACTAAAACTGTGGTTTTAACACCAGCTCAAATATTAAAATTAAATGCAACACAAACACAACTAACAGCGCTTGTGGCTAAAATAGACAGTTTAAAGACGACTTATAAAAACACAAAAGATAAAGGGTTACTCACAGTACTCAATCAGTACGAAAAACAAGCAAAAACACTGAATACAACAATAACCAATTACAAAAAGAATCCAACCTCACCAGCAAATATCAAAATTAAAACATTCCAAATCAAAACAAAACAACTACAATACAAAGTTTTAGTAACTGCAGCAATTCTTAAAAAGATTAACACACCAAAACCGATTCATCCAGTGAACCCTATTGTACCAGTTCATCCGGTAACACCAGTAAAACCAGTATCAACTTAAGCAAAAATTGTTTACTAAATAAATTAACTAAAAATAATTCTTTTTTTGCTGTATTAGGGTTAAAACCCTAAATACAATTATTTTTTTTAAAATTTTCCATCTGCTAGAGATTTGCCACTATTAAAGTATGATTTTTTTCTAAGTCTCATTTAATCTACATTAAGATCAATATTATAATTAGAAATTGATAAAAAAAATATACTGAATTAAAATGGAGATTTTATGACAAAAGCCGCTGCTAAAACAGGTGCAGATCCAATATTTATAGTTGCTGTAGAACAATTTTTTCCAAAGAATCAGCGCATTATTGAAGATGATTTATCCCCTAAAATACTGCCATTAAGTATAAGGGTAGTTACAAATCTAATGCGGTATGGATTTATTAAAGATTGGGTCATCAACTATAGTGAAAAAACCAATCCCGGTATTGGAGGAATACTTTGCAGAAAAAGATACATAAATGATAAATTGGATGAAATGAGCAATCAAATAGATGGAGTGGTGAATCTTGGAGCAGGATTTGATACTTTAGTCTATACTCTTGATTCAATATTCAAATTACCTATTTGGGAGCTGGACCAAAATGTGATCATTAATTCAAAACAAGCACGTTTAATTAAGATAGATAATTCAATTCCAGATAATATAAATAGTATTGGTATTGATTTTGATCATGAAGATGTTGGTAAAATACTTGAAAGTAATGGTTATTCAAATGATGAACAGATTTTTTTCATATGGGAAGCTGTAACTCAATATTTAAAAGAAGAAAGTGTTAAACAAATATTTGATTTTCTTTCCCATGCCCACAAGGGTAGTAAAATTACTTTTACATATGTACGGAAGGATTTTCTTGATGGTAGTAATTTGTATAGCATGGAAGATGTCCATAAAAGATTTGTGGTAAGAATCCCGAGGAGTGGCCGAAATTTCTTAAAGAATATGATTATATAATTATTGAAGATATCGGTGCCGAAGATCTAGAAGAGAAATATGTGAATCCAACTGGCAGGCATTTAGCAACAACATCTATTGAGAGGATTATTTTTGCTGAAAAGATGTAATAAGTTTAATTATATAAAATAATATTCATATTATCCATTAAAACATTAATTGAATCCAAAATGAATTCTATTGGATAATTAAATAATGAATAATATACACATATTATAATTTAAAAAGTTTCATGACATATTAAATATTGCATTTGGAACCATAACTGGGCAATTTTTTTAACATAAAAAAAAATCAATGAATTTACTAATCTACAAAACAAATAAATAGAACTGTCCAGTTTCCCTATAAAAAACCCATACCTATAGATTTAATAAAGAAAATTGCCCAAATTAGGGCACGTGAGAATATTGAAAGAGAATAGCAAAGAAAAATATCTGTTTTAATTTTTATTTAACCAATAATATCATTAAAATAATTCAAGAGCATAAAAATTGGCATATCCAGTTATGGATACTTGATACTTCCATTCCATATCGAATTTCATAACACTGTGAAAATACGAAGTATAACAAAGAAATAGAATATGAAGATAAGTAATTAAAAATATAAATAAAAATAGATTTGAATTAATTAAGAAAAATATAACTATTCAACTATCAGGAATTTCGATACTACCTGAAATTAGAAAAAATAAACCTTCATAGTAACTATAATGAGGTTTAAATTAACCTTAAACCATAACTTTTATAGACCATCATCTTAAGATTCATCATTTTACGCTCAAGATCATGTTTTTTCGCCCTTTCTTTAGTGTATAATTCTACGTAGCGAGCATGTTCTTCATCTGCTTTTTGATGTTCCTTTTTCATGGTTGAATGAAGTATCATTAAACTCTTTTTAACCAGTTCATCCCTTTCCAATTGAATATCATCTTTTACACTGGTCTTTTCAGTGATCTGATTATCTAGAAGTGCTATGTTTTCCAAAAGTTCTTTAAGCTCGGCATCACACTTCTCTATTTTAAGTTCAACTCCATTGGAACTTGGTAAACTTTCTTTGAGTTCCATGAGTCTATTCTCTGCTTTAGAAACTTTCAGCTGAGAATCGGTTCTTTCAGATTCTAGAGTACTCAATTCATTTTCATAATTGACTATTTTCTCGTCAAAATTACTTATTTCTTTAATTTTGCCCGAAGCCTCTAAAAAATCGTTTAAATCGCTTATAGTATCCTCTCCAATATATATATATATATATTCATTAATAAAATGGAACTAGTTCCATCAAGAAATAGAAATTTTAAAATATGAAAATTGATAACAACATTCCCTATGAATATTCTCTAAAATTTTACTTCAAGTTCCTATTGATCTTACTATGGTATATAGTTTGGTAATAATTAAAATACTTAAACTTTAAAAATGATTTATATTCCTCTAAATCCTAATAGGAGACCATTGATCCTTATAAACATATTCTTACCATAGTTATCTAAAATCAATATTTCCTGTATTACTTTTATAAAATGATAAAAGAATCACTCGGGATCAATAAAAAATTATTAGAAATTATATGAAAATAAAATTAGGGTAACCATTTTTAACATCTATCCAGGATTTTTAGAATTATTTTAAAACATTGCAAAAAAATAATTATCCAAAAAACATAATTAATACTATGTTCAAGATCAAAAGATCCTACCAAGATCCAGATATTGATGATGGTTTTAGAATACTGGTTGATAGGTTGTGGCCTCGAGGATTATCCAAAAAAAATGCTAAATTAGATCTGTGGATGAAAGAAATCGCACCAAGTAACGAACTTAGGAAGATGTTCGGACACGATCCAGAAAAATTTGATACATTTAAAGGGAAATATTTAGATGAACTTAAAGACAAAAAAGAGTTGATTAAACAATTAAAAATCTTAGAGAAGATTAACCATAAGATTACACTTGTATACTCGGCTAAAGATGAGGATCATAACAATGCAGTTGTATTACTTGAATTACTTAAAATACCAACAAACCAGGTTGTAATGGGTGTTTCAAGAACTCATGGATGTTAATTATCAAATCTATATTAAACTAATTTTAATGGTAACATTGTATGATTAAAATCAAAAAAGCCAACCAAATCTATGATAAGGAGAAGGGTGCCAAGATCATAGAGGATAAATTATGTCTTACTAAGGAGAATATTAACCATTCAAAGCTTGATCAATGGATTCACGAAATTGAAGATGGAGAAATTGAAGATTGGATGCTTAAAGATATCGAAAAATGGAAAGAGTTCAAGGATCGCTACAAGGATGAATTTGAGGATAAAATTGAACTTTTAGACAGGATAATGGACAAGAAAAAGGAAAAGGTCAAAGTAACATGGATTTCAATTTTTAAAGATAAATAGATTTTAAATAAATTGTTATGTTCCATTAAATTTTATATTTTTTTATTTATTGCATATTTCTATACACTTTCATCTTGAACAGATACACAGAACTTGCACAGGGCACTTGGATTATTCATTTGATTTTTTTTCACTGGACAGTAATAAATACCATTTATAGAGTGAAGAACAAAACCTCCGGGAAACTTGGTTCCAACAGGATGTATAGGTTCTTCAAGTACGAAGGTCGTGTAAGTAGAGATAATTCTAGCAATTTTCACAAAACATCTTTCATTTCCCCCGTTAGCATCATCATTCTGTCTGTTAATTACTTTAAGGAATTCTTTAATATTTTTTGTGTCTAAATCACCAGAATATTTGTTTTTATCCTCTTTGATATCTTTTATTCTGTTGAAAAATGCCCTAGAAAATCTCTCTATATAATCTTGTCTGTAAGATACGGGCATGTACTTGGCATCTTCTCTTAAAAAGGATGATGCAAGCATTATATCCTCCATATGAATGTTTTTTGCTTCGGCTTTTAATAGATCCCTAAGATGGTTCTTGGTTATCCTTGAGTTATCACTGATATCATTGAGATTTTCAATCATGTATTTACTCCATAACTAAATAAAAATTTTATAAAATATTGAAATAGTAAAATTGTAATGAGTATGGGTTTAAGTTTATTCTACTGTAGTTCAGGGTCCTGTTCAGCAATGCAGAAACCGCATACTGCATTGGGGTTGTTTTCTTGCTTTTCTTTCACAGGACACAGATATTTTCCATCTTCATATTTAACCTTAAAACCACCTGGAAACTCTGATCCAACAACATGGATTGGTTCATCAAGCACAAAACTGGTGTAGATAGAAATTATCTGATATATAACAGGAAAATATGGGTCAGCTGGATAAAGTTCACCCATCCTATTTTCTTGTTCTTTAAGTTGTTTTAAAGATTTTTTAAGTTCTTTAATATCCACAGATTCGGAGAATAAATTTTTATCTTCTTTAATTTCCTTAACTCTTAAAATAAAACTCTGAACATAGGCGTCGTAAAATTTTTGACGGTAATTGGACTGTACATACTTTCCTTCACTTATCAAATGGTTACAAGCTTTCATTATATGTGTTATATGTATTTTATTTGCCTCAGCTTTTAGTAAACCCAATAAATCCTGCTTGGATAGTTGGGTTGCATCAAATTCTACTTCCATGATCATGTTCTACCCATTAATATTATTTCAAATCAAATTTTATATTCAAATTTAACCGCCACTGTATTTCTCAAGTATTGCTTCAGCTGTTTTAGGACCAATTCCCTCTATTTTCATGAGTTGATCACGAGTAACATATCTTAAATCTTCCCCAAATGTTTTAACAAGAGATCTGGCTCTTTTTCTTCCTAACCTCTTAATGCTCACTACCATTGGAACAATGTCTGGTTTCACACCGTAGTATAGCCTTGCTGATAACATGTCAAGCATATCTAATCCTGAATAAAAATTCATAATATTACAAATGTTTTTGAAGAATTTTATTAAAAGAGAGGCTTCATAGGCGGATCTTCGAGTTGATGCAGCGTATACATTGAAAGCATTTTCAATTTCATATTCATTTCTCTCGTCCATCCATTCCATTAGTGTGGCTGCGGTTCCTTCATTGTTTCCTATGTCAACTACAAAAACCCCTGCCTTATTCAATTTGTCCCTTACAGGTTCTTTACTTTTACGCCCCTTGAAACTTATTCTAGGCATGTCCGGTGTTTTACATATCTCGTAGATAAGCTGACTCGTATCAATTTCTGTGAATCTCGTTAAAAATTCCCTAAGTCTAACAGCTGTTTCTACAGCATAGTTACTTTTAGCAATTAACATCCCAAATGCTGTTGTTTTAAGTCCGTCTGGTGTGGGTTGAATTATACCATGTTGTACAAGGAATTCTAATGAGTTGTTAATCTCATATTCCATGGAGTCGATACCAAGAGATCCTGAATACTCGTTGTGTTCCATCTGGAACCCGTAGAAAGTTTTACCGAAAAATTCAAGAAGATCAGCTGGTTTTTTAGCCAATGTAGATGCAACTTGTGTTATAATCTGTCTATAAACAGCATCTCTGTTTTCTATTAGTTTGGAGTTGGTTGTTTCTATTTCCCCGTATACATAGTGATCTTTTAGCTTGTAGGCTTCATCAACACTTTTTGCTATGAGATAAGAATAACCTTCTGTATCATATCCAGGCCTCCCGGCACGGCCAGACATCTGTTCATAATCAAATACTGGGATTGGTTGTGGTCCTTGACTGGTCCATCTGGTGTAATCCCTTATAACCACATTCTTCGATGGGAGGTTGACTCCGTACATAAGACTTGGGGTGGCTGTTATCATTAATAGGTTACCTGCACGGAATTCATCTTCTATTATTTCCTTTTGTTTGTCGAATAATCCTGCATGGTGAAATGCAACACCATTTTCAACACATTCAGCAAGTTTAAGGCAAACTTCTGTTGGTAGTGATCCCCTTTTTCTGGGAACGTCCAGTATTTTCTGGCTTACATCTCTAAATACTGCTTTCTGTTCATTGGATATTTTTCTTTTGATCTTTCCGGAAGTGTATTTTGCAAGGGATTCGGTAAATCTTCTTGTTGATACGAATACGAGTGCTTGTGATGATTCTTCAATGGATTTGTTAAGAATCTTTACAATGACATCATTCTTATTTTTTGTTTCCATCTCCTCTGTATTCAGTACATCCTTGTAGAGTGGAACTGGACGATAATCATGTTGAACAACATGTGCATCTAACCATGAGGAAAGTTCATTCATATTTTGAAGAGTTGCAGAAAGCGCAATGATTCTCATACTTTGATTCAATATTCTTGAACGTGTTATGGCACATTCCATTGTGGGACCCCTTGAATACTCCCCAATCATATGAAATTCATCAACAACCAGAAGGTCAATGTCTCTGAGGGTGTTCCATGAAAATCTGGTGATGGCATCGAAGGATTCAAACACCATAACTGCCAGATCAGCTGAAGAGGGATGTTTTCCAACTTTGATCCCGAATTTTTCAAACTTCTTAAACTCCTTTACCTTCTCGTTCTGTATCGAAATAAGTGGAACTGCATAAACTGCTTTACCACCATTTAAAACGGCCTTTAAAGCAGGCATTATCCCAAGAACTGTCTTTCCACTGGCAGTTGGTATGGCTATTATGTAGTTGTTTTGATCTTCCAAAAATCCTGAATCTATCACCGCATTTTGTGCGGGGTTAAATTCCTTAATATTTGGGTAACTTTCCTTTATAATTTCCTTAATTTTGGTGTCTGTAGAATCCATATATATCAGTTTTACCGGTTTAAATCCAATAATTACAAACTATAAAATTATTCTTTTTTCTTCTCTGAAACAATAATGTCCGAAATGCTGGTTAATGGGTATTGTCCATTTTCATCTTTTTCAACACTTTTTACCATATCCCAAATAGTTAAAAGAGCCACACTTGCACCTGTCAGCGCTTCCATTTCAACGCCGGTCTTTCCATCGCACCTGACATTAATTTCTGTTTCAATAAAATTGTCTTGAACATCAAAATCAACATCGACACCTGTTATTTTAAGGGGATGGCATAATGGTATCAGATGGTGGGTTGATTTTATAGCGCTTATTGCAGCTATCTGTGCTGTTGTGAGCACATTTCCCTTCTTTATTTCTTCATTTTTTATCAAGCTAATTGTATTGCTCTGTAAATTTATTTTACCCTTAGCTGTGGCTGTTCTTTTGACTACTTCCTTGTCACCGACCTCAACCATTTTAACACCCTTCTCTGTGAGGTGTGTAAACTCTTTGTTAACCATTAATAATCTATCTCCAAATAAATTTTTATTTTTTTTAATCGAATAAAATTTTTTTAATACAAGTCGTTTGATAACTTTATGCTACTTAAGTTAATTAATATTTTTTAACCTGATCACAGATTCTAAAAAATCATATCTTAATAAATATAAAATAACAATGAATAATTAATGTTTATCAAAAATGGAAGAAAACTAACGAACAAAATTAGGTAAAACACGTTTATATTATATATTTAGGCTGGTTATTCCTGATTTGGTATGGTAATGGATTTGTAATTGTTGTTTAAAACTTGTCCTTCCATGTTAACAATGATCACATCAAAATCAATTTTAAACCTGTCGGTGCAGATTTCTTTTATTCTTTCTGCGATGCTATTGAAAACATTTTTTACAATGGAATGTTTTTTAAGAATGTCTATCATCTCTTCTGTTGTATTGGATTGAAATATTTCATTTACAACCCCTTCATCTGCACCTACAAGTGCTGAATGAACAGCTATTATTTCACGCCTTCCATCTGCAACTGAATGTTTGGTATTGAAGATACCAGCTGAGATTTTTATTAGTTTACCTGCGTGTCCTAGCAGTGTTATTTTTTTGACATTCTCCTTTTCTGCTTCGGATAACATGTAACTAACGAAATTTCCCATTTGAATCAGTTGATCATCGTCCACATTAAGTATCTTCTTGGCTATTGCCTCCCCTATATTGCCCGGAACAAAAACAAGTTCAGTGTATCCTTCAGCCACAGCTACGTCGATTTGACATCTGTAGGATGTTTTATAACTTTTCAAGTTCATTGAACGCGCAAAACCAGTTGTTCCAAGTATTGAAATACCATCAACAATACCCAGGCGGGAGTTAAGAGTTCTTTTTGCCAGTTCTTTGCCGGCAGGTACACTTATGACTACATCTGCACCCATACCATCCGGCAAATTTTTTGAGAGGTTTGATATTATCATCTGTCTTGGAGTTGGGTTAATTGCTGCCTCTCCAACAGGAACCTGTAAACCAGGTTTTGTTACAACACCTATTCCTGTCCCACCTTTAATATTTACTCCGGGGATGGAGGTTAAAATAAGTTCAGCAAAAATTTCTAGATTTTTAGTAACGTCAGGATCGTTATAGGGATATTTTATAACAGATGACCGTCCAGAATAAGTACCTAATTTTTCTGAAACATTAACACAGATATCAATCTCACCAAGGGGTGTTTCAATCTCAACATATTCAACTTTACCCTTTATAGAGAGCAGGGCTGCAAGTGCAGCAGCTGTTGCTACACTTCCGGTTGTTATCCCATATTCTGACTCTTTTAAATGGTATTTGTCTGGAATAGCCCTGTTTTCCATGTTAATTCAGATTTAATAATTCTATTAAGCTGGTTTTTCAGCCATCTCTTCTTTGATAGCTTCTAAAAGCTCTTCTTTGCCTGGTGAGCCAACAAATTTGACTACTCCATTTAATGCAATAGCAGGAACAGCCATGAGACCATATTCTCTTGCTTTTTCCTGGTCAACCATTATATCTATCTTTTCAACTTCTACGTCGTCTACCATATCTTTCTGAACATCTTCCACCAGTTGAACGGCCATAGGACAGTAGGGGCAAGATGGGGATGTAAATACTTCAATTTTAACTACCATATTTTTCACCTCTAAATGAATAAAATATTTTTTGACTGCTTTTTGTTTAAATAATCATTTAATAAATTGAAGGAAGTTTAATGTTATTAGTTGTTACAGGAACTTTAAGGTTATTGTTTGTACTGTTTTCCAAGTCTTTTCCTATACCCATTCCAATTGAATATGCTATCTTCGATGAAAAGTTATTCAGGACATTTAAAAGGTCCGATGTTGGAGATATGGTGATTACATTGAACTACCTTTTATTCCGCCAAGTTTTGCTGCTTCATCTAGTGCAACTGTTTTTCCACCGGTTTCATCTACTAGCTTTAAATTCTTAGCTTGTGTTCCTGTATATATTTTACCCTGTGCAATACTTTCGGTATAATTTTTATCTAGGTGTCTGTTAGTTGAAACAATGTCTATGAAATGATCATAATCCTGGTTAACCATTCCCTGGAGCATATTCCTTTCAGTTGCTGTTAGTGGCTGGTAATCTGCACCCATATCCTTGTATTATCCTGCTTTAATCGATGATATGTTGATGCCATTTTCCTGGTAATATTTTGAAAGGTCTGTAATTTGCATTATAACTCCAATACTACCCACCATCGATGATGGGCTTGCAATGATTTTATCTGCAGATGAAAATGCAAGATAAGCTCCAGAGGCACCTACGTCACTTATCCAAACCACAACTGGTTTTTTACTGCTTTTTATGGAGTTCATTATTTCTTCACTTGCAACAGGAGATCCTCCTGGACTATTTACATCAATAACTATTGAACTGACTGAACTGTCAGATTCTGCCTGTGAAATAGAGTTCTGTATCATTTCTGGAGTCACAACACTGTCACTCGAATTGGTTGAACCATATCCAATTTCTCCCTGTAATGGTATAATTGCAACGGTGTTTCCATTAGGGGCTGAACTCAAGGTATTTGTGCCATCGATCACAGTAAAAAGAGCTATCAATAGTAGAGCTATGACTAATAATCCCCCAACTATGATTGATATAACTATTTTACTGTCTTTTTTCATTTGAATCGAACTTCAATTTTGATGGTTGTTTTTAATATTAATTTTTAAGTTTTATTATAGATTTTTAGATTTTTTTTGGACATGAATTCACATTTTTAGTGAGATATTAACATTATATTTTGTCTTTAAACTAATATAAATCTACTATTTTAAATCTTTAAATTCATTTACCATCTGGTTTAGATATGCTAATTCATAATTATTAAAAATTATAAAAAGTACCCGAAAATATTGGTTATTAACAGACGGTGGAAACCATAGTGCCCAAGATTATGTAATAACTCATTAAACATTAAAAAATCAATTTATAATATCCCTTTTGTAATCTGAAATCATTTATATAATACCCGAATCTATACTTAATTATATAGGCTGATTATTCTTAGAAATAACAAGTTATTATAATAAGAATTAATTAATATAAGAATTCTTTAATCTGATTAGTTTAACCAAAATTATATTCTATTGGATCAGAAACCTTAACCTAACTGATCGGGTGATTAAATTGAAAACAATTGTACAATCTCCAGGCTCTGCAACTATAATAAATGCAATATCAACTGGATGCGGTTCTGCATTTGGTATTAAACTTTATGTCACAGCCGAAGCCGAAATGAATGCATCAAATTCATCCCCAATAACCTGTGTTGCCGATGCTGATATCGATACAACGCTGATGGAGATATGTGTCAATAAAGTTGTTGACAAGTTTAAAGAACATTATCATGTTGATGAAGTTGACAAGGGAATATCCATAAAAACCAGTTCAACACTTCCTGTTGCATCGGGTCTATCAAGCAGCAGCGCAACATCAAATGCTGTTGTAACTGCAACCGCATATGCTTTGATGGATGAATATCAAGTAAAACCCGATAACGTAATTTTTAACAAACTTGATCTACTGAATATGGGGATAGATGCATCTTTAGAAGCGGGTGTAACCATTACCGGTGCTTTTGATGATGCGAGTGCATCATATTTTGGTGGACTCACAATCACCAACAACGTTGAGAGGAAGATCCTTAAGATGAGTGATATGAATCAACAAATTATATTAGTATATATGCCTAATAGATGTTCACCCACTGCACAATCTGATGTGAGGCGTATGAAACTCATTGCCCCACAGGTTAAACTGGCCTTTAAAGAGGCTTTGCATGGAAATATATACAATGCAATGACTTTAAATGGACTCTTATACTGTGCAACACTTGGATTTAATCCAGTAATGGCATTGGACGCTCTAGAGGCCGGTGCAATTGCATCCGGACTTTCTGGAACAGGTCCGTCATTTGTTGCAATCACATCTGAAAAAAATGTTGAGGATGTTGTGAATGCATGGAGCTCTCAGCCCGGGCAGATCATATGTACAGAGGTTGAAAATGAAGGTACCAGAGTGATTTACAGTGGATAGGGAAGAAGCTTCAAGATTGCTTCAAGATTCAAGAATTAAAATAGATGAAATGGATGAGAAGTTAATAGATCTCATTGAGGAGAGAACATCACTTGCCCGTGACATTGTCAGTGCCAAGCTAGTTCTTGGCATTGAAATTGAAGACAAAAAACGGGAAGAATATATCCACGCTAAGATCAAAGAGATAGCAAGGAAAAAAAATATTGATGAAGTAAAGCTTACCCGTATAATAAAAATATTAACTGATATGAGTAAAGAAGAACAAAAAAAGATTTTAAGGAGGTAAAATTATGGGAAATATTAGAACATCATTTGTTAAACGAACATCCAGGGAATTAATTGAAACTTATGAAGGTACTTTTACAACAGACTTTGATGAAAACAAACTGTTAGTTGAAAAATTCACCACAGTCAGTACCAAACATTTAAGGAACAAAATAGCTGGATACGTAACAAGATTAGTAAGAAACGAATCTTAAGTAGGGTCTTAAGCAAAACTTTTATTTTTTTTGCTCAGATGTTTAATTTTTAAGCTTAGGTTGATGAATAAAGGTGTGAATATTAATGGAAATAATAGTGGCCAAATTTGGTGGTACATCAATAGGTAATGGAGAAAGGATAAGAAAAGCTGCAGAATCTGTTGTTAAGGAATATATGAAGGGAAAGAGGGTTGTTGTTGTTGTATCAGCAATGAATAAAACAACCGATGAAATCCTAAAGACCGTGGATGATGCTATAGGCGAATCCATTACGGAAAAACAACTTGCAGACATTGTTGCAATGGGTGAAATTACCAGTGTAAGAGTGTTTGCATCCACAATAGAATCTCTGGGTGTTAAATCCGAATATCTTGATCCTAATATGGATATCTGGCCCATTATTACCGATAGTAATTATTTAAATGCTAAAGTAAACTTCGAGTTGACAGAGGCAAAGATCAGTGAACTCATAAAGGTACTTGATCAGGGTATCATACCAGTACTATGTGGTTTTCTTGGAAAGGATGCGGATGGTAACTTAACAACTCTTGGTCGGGGTGGAAGTGACATAACAGCATTCCTATTAGGGCACTGCCTCAAAGCAGAACAAGTTATTATTGTAACAGATGTTGGCGGAGTAATGTCAACGGATCCTAACAGGCTCCAGTCTGCAAAAAAACTGGACAAGATATCGGTCGAAGAAATGAGAGACCTTGCAACACACGGTGCAAAGGTATTACATCCCCAGGCACTCAGGTACAAGGACCCACTCATAAATGCTAAGATCATTGGATTTGAGCATGGCGATCTCTCTGCAATTGGAACCGAAATTATTGGACCTGCAGGTAACCACATGTTAAAAACAACAGCTTTAAATGTGGAACCCATATCTGTTATAGCAGTTGTAGGTGAAGAGATTTTAACCAAAACTGGAGTACTTTCAGAACTCACAGATGCACTAGCAAAGAACAAGATCAATATTTACGGTATATCCACTGGCCAGAATTCAGTAACACTTTTCATTGACAAGTCACTTGTGGACCATGCACATGAAATACTACACGAAGTAGTGGTCAAAAATGATGATCTGAGTTCACTTTCAGTTGGATCAGATATAGCAATGATAACAGTTGCGAGTCAAGATTTTATAGATACTCCGGGAATAATTACAAGGGTAACAGAGCCTCTACGTAAACAAAAGATCAACATAGTTGAGATCTCTTCAAGTCAAACTTCTGTAGTTATTTTCGTAGAATGGATTGATGGTAAAAGAGCTTATGAACTTGTAAGGAGCGTCTTAGAATGAATTTGAAAGGTACAACAGTTGCCATGGTAACCCCGTTTACTAAAGATGATGGGGTTGACGAAGCAGGAATGCGTGAAAATATTAATTATCTAATTGATAATGGAGTTGACGGATTACTTGCAGCCGGAACAACCGGTGAATCTGCTACCATAACACATGATGAGCAGAGGAAAATGATAGATATTCTAGTGGATGAAGTTAATGGAAGAGTCAAAGCCATAGCTGGGGCAGGTAGTAACTCATCAAAGGAAGCGCTGGGACTCGTGCAATATGCTGAAAACTCGGGTGCAGATGCGGCCCTGGTTATAACACCATACTACAACAAACCACAACAGCATGGGCTCTACGAGCATTATAAAATGCTTGAAGAATCAACCAACGTTCCGATTATAGTTTATAATGTACCGTCAAGAACAGGCACAGACATTGATGTTGAAACTATTGTCAAAGTGGCCAAACTTGATAAGATAGTGGCCATTAAAGAGGCAAATCCTGATATGGATAAGGTTTCAGCCACCCTAAAAGGGCTTCAAGATCAGGATGTTAAGAACTTCATGGTCATATCTGGAAATGATAACCTAACACTTCCAATGATATCAATAGGTGCAATGGGTGTTATAAGTGTCGTTGCCAATGTAGATCCGGCTAGAATGAGTCAAATGGTTAATGCAGCACTTGAAGGAGATTTTGTAAGGGCCAGTAAACTTCATTATGAACTCTATGATTTAATGAAGGTCCTGTTTATAGAATCAAATCCAGTGCCCACTAAAGATTCGCTTAACATGATTGGAAGGCCAGCAGGGCATGTAAGGATGCCACTCGCTCCTATGAAAGACGAGAGTACTGCAAAGCTTACAAAGGTTTTAAAGGACCTTAATCTGGTTTAAAAGGTTTAACACCTAATTAAACTCCATTATTTTTTTTAGTTTTTTTAGGATAAACAGCTTAAATCCTTTTTTTTAACTACTATAAATGGGTTCATCTAGGGAATCCATTTTTATGTTGATAAATTTCTTCAATTCATAAAAGGAGATGAATATAATGATCAACGTGGCTGTAACTGGTGCATGCGGAAGAATGGGATCAAAGATAATAAAAACTATATTAGAACAGGATGACATGAAAGTTGTGGCAGCAATAGAAAGCCCTAACAACCCACTTGAAGGTAAAGATGTGGGAGATGTCATTGGAATAGGGAAGATAGGTGTTGAAGTCACTGGAGCAGAGAAACTCAGGGAAGTTCTTCAAAGTACAGAACCCGATGTCCTTGTAGATTTTACCATTGCAAAGGCTGCCATCAATACCATAAAAACTTCTGCAGAACGTGGTGTTAATTTGGTTGTTGGAACAACCGGATTTTCCAATGAACAAATGGTGGAAATAGTATCTTCAATAGAGAAGAATGATATCAGTGCAATTATTGCCCCTAACATGGCTGTTGGAGTAAATGTTTTCTTTAAGGTCCTTAAGGATCTGGCATCAATCATTGGTGACTACGATGTTGAGATAATCGAAGCACACCACAGACACAAGAAGGATGCACCATCGGGTACAGCTGTTAAAGCTGCAGAAATCATTGCAACTGAACTTGACCGTAACATGGATGAAGTTGGTGTTTATGGAAGGAAGGGCCATGTAGGAGAACGTACCAACGAAGAAATTGGGATTCACGCTGTTCGAGGTGGAGATATTGTGGGGGATCATACAGTGATCTTTGCTGGCGAAGGTGAACGTCTTGAAATAATTCACAGAGCCCAAAGCAGACAATCATTCGTCACAGGTGTTATAAAAGCGATTCGATATGTTGTAACAGCTAAAAAAGGTCATGTGAGTGACATGGCAGATGTTCTTGGTCTGAATCAGTGATTGAGATCCAAATTTAAGTTTTTCATATATTTGTAAATAATAACAGGTGGTTAAAATGGTAAACGTGGGAATTCTAGGGGCAACTGGAATGGTTGGGCAGCGGTTTATTGAATTGTTGGCTGATCATCCAAACTTTGAGGTGACTGCACTTACAGCTTCCAGCAGATCAGCTGGAAAAAGGTATGAAGATGCTGTAACATGGCACCTTGAAAGTAAAATACCCGAAGCTATCCAAGATACAATTGTTGTTGACGCAGATCCTGGTCAAGTTAAAGATGTTGAAATAGTATTTTCAGCATTGCCTACTCAACATGCAGCTGTTGTTGAACCAAAATTTGCAGAGGCAGGCATGAAAGTCGCATCAAATGCCAGTGCAATGAGAATGGAACCAGATGTACCGCTGGTGGTTCCTGAGGTAAACCCGGAACACCTGGACCTTATAGAAACACAGCAGAGAAAAAGGGGATGGGATGGATTTATAGTTACAAATCCTAACTGTTCAACCATAGCTCTTGTAATGACCTTAAAACCATTATATGATCAGTTTAATATTAAAAGGGTGTATGTATCGACAATGCAGGCTGTTTCAGGGGCTGGTTACAATGGAGTACCCTCCATGGCTATAGTGGATAATTTAGTACCATTTATCGGTGATGAGGAAGAAAAAATGGAGTCAGAAACCCTCCACCTTCTAGGTGACTTTGATGGCACATCAGTTACAGATGCAAACTTTGGTGTAAGTGCATCGTGCCACAGAGTAGCAGTACTGGATGGACATACAGAAGCTGTTTTCATTGAAATGGAAGATGATTTTGAGGTTGATGAGATTAAACAATCATTTTCAAACTTCAATGGTCTCCCACAAAAACTCAAACTTCATTCAGCACCAGAAAATCCTGTTGTTATCCGTGAAGAACTTAACAGGCCACAGCCCCGTATGGATCGTATGGCTGGTGATGGTATGGCTGTTTCTGTTGGTCGAATACGTAAAGATCAGGCATTTAAAAACGGGTTAAAATATATTTTAGTTGGCCATAACACTATAAGGGGTGCTGCAGGTGCCTCAATATTAAATGCAGAGCTCATAAATGAAATAATGTGAAATTGGGCCAATTATTTTATTTTTTTTTGGATTAATTATTATATTATTAATTATTAGGGTTATGATTTTTAGTGTTGATACAAACATTAATTATGGTCGATATGACCAAAATCAGTTCATTGGGGGTTGTCAAGTTGTTGGGTGTTGGGGATGTTTTTGGTGTTTGGTGGTCCATTTTTGCATTTTGAGTTGTAAGTAGTTGATTAATCCGTTGATGGTTTTGTATTTCTTTTTGTAGGCTTTGGGTAGTGTTTGTCTGTAGTAGTTTTCTATATAGTTGGAAGTTCGTGCTATTTTGGGATTGTGCATGAATTGCGTGAGTCTGTTAAGATTGGGGAGTATATTTTTTGTTATAAATCTTTGTAATACACGTGGAATATCATCAAAACATTTTAATAATTCTTCTAAATCTTTTGTTGCGGTTTTGTAGTTGTTTGTATCGAAGATTTTTCTTATTTCTTTGAAATATT
>PLXT01000147.1 GCA_003151535.1 Methanobacterium sp. | reverse complement strand
TTATAAAAGTGGACTAAACCAAAAATAAGTGTTGTTAATATTAATGGGACAATAGGTTTCTTTGAAAGTAATCCAAATCCTTGCATTAAATATCCTCTAAAAAATATCTCCTCGAATGATGCTTGAATAGGGAATACCAGTAGGCTTATTATTAAAAGGTATATAAATGGTACAAGATTTAAATTAAAGGTTAAACTACTATTATCATAGATATAAGATACTAATGTAAAAACTGCGAGTATTCCTCCCCATAATCCTGCACCTTTTAATATTCTGGCCCATTTAATGTTCTTTCCAGTATTTATAAGTTTAATAAATTTCTTTTTGTGGATAAACCGTATACACAGGTAGAAAAGTAACGCAAATACCCAATAACTTACACCTACAAAGATGATGAGTATGAGAGGATTATTTAAAATATTTATTTCTGCACCCATTCCAGTGGTTATCAAACTGGAGAAATATAATAACATGAACAGTACAAGGAACAAAATAGAAGCAAATGTACCCCCAATTACAGTAATAAGAATAGTTAGAATGTAACTACCACTAGTATTTTTACCATTATTAACATTATCTAAAAAACTTATCTTAGACATTTATTTTAGCTCCATCTGATTATAGAAATTTTATTCAATAATTCATTCTATTACTTACAGATTTAATAAATTTTATTATAAACCTAAATTCATATTCATCTATAATCTAACGAAAGTATCATAAATGGATTCACTATAATTAAACTAACTTAATATACCAAAGGATTAAAAAAATGGGTAATAAAACAATTCGTGAAGGTAAAGTCGCATTAATGGTTCCTGAATTTGATAAAATTACAGCTAAGGCATCTGTTTTCTATAACCCTGCCATGGAATTAAACAGGGATATTTCGGTAGCTGCTCTGATAGTATATAGAAAAGGAATTGATCATGATATAACTGTGTGCGATGCTTTTGGAGGTACAGGTATAAGGGGCATAAGGTACGCCAAAGAGATAGAAGGGATTGAAAATGCTATTGTTAATGATTTAAACCCGCTTGCAGTTGAATTAGCTAAAGAAAATATCAATCTTAACCAGTTAGAAAACGTTATTGTTTGCAAAGAGGACGCCAACATGATCCTCCGGAAATGTAAAGGCAAATTTGATGTCATAGATATAGATCCCTTTGGAACACCATCACCATACCTTGATTCTGCAGCAGCTAGCCTCAGAGCTGGGGGAATGATATGTGTAACTGCAACCGATACCTCGGCCCTATGTGGAACTTATTCAGAACCTTGTATTCGTAAGTATAGCTCGGTACCCCTCAAAACTGAATACTGTCATGAAAATGGTTTAAGAATACTTGCAGGTTTTGTTGCAAGAACATTTTCCAAATACAAAAAATTCATTGACGTGAAATTTTCACACAGCACAGAACACTACATGAGGATATATGCCACTATTGGAAAAGGAGCAGCAAATACAGACGAATCATTGAAATCAATGGGATATGTAGCACACTGTAAAAGCTGTCTTTATAGGATCGTAATTAAAGGTTTGGCACCAGCAATCCCTGAATACTGTCCAGTATGTGGGGGTAATTTAAATATTGGAGGGCCACTATGGTGTGGTGAAATGTATAACATAGATTTTGTAACATCTATGATCAACACGGTGAAATATCTATCATTAAACACTGAAAATAAGGCCATTAAACTATTAAATACATGTTTAGATGAATCAAATTCTCCCCAAACTCATTATGAGATCCATAAGGTTTGTAAAAATCTAAAGACTAGTGCACCACCAATTATAGATATTATGGATAAGCTTAGAGAAGGCGGTTTTTTTGTTTCAAGAACTCATTTCAGTCCAACATCATTAAAAACCGATGCAAATATTGTAGAGCTTAAAAGAATTATCAAATTTCTAAAAAAATAATCCTGACAATTCATTTAGAGTATTTGAAACCAAATAATCGTTGTTTCATGATATAATATTTTTAAAATGTTAAAACTCCAATAAATAGATCGATTCACAACATCCTTATTTTGGGTGGTTTTTAACGCCAGAGGTTTTATATGGAATAATTTTCATAAATTAATATGGCATTTGCCAAATAAATGGAGGTTAAAAAAATGGATATCGGAGAAATAATATCTGACTCAATTAAGTACCCAACCTCAAATTGGGGAAAAGTTCTTATTTTGGGCGTAATAATGATTGCCTCAATTCTGATTGTACCAGTTTTCTTATTAATTGGTTACTTATTTAGAATAATTAAATCTACTCTTGCCGGACTTGATGAACTACCAGAATTCGATGAAATCGGAGAGATGTTTGTTGACGGTCTTAAGGTTTTTGTAGTAGGAATTGTTTATTCTATCCCTGTTATAATAATAAGTTTAATAATAACCGCAATAACTGGAAGTTCAAGTTCTGCAACTCTCAGTTTAAACCCAGCTATGATATGGGGATTAGTGTTAGTATATATTGTTTATATAATTGTTGCAGTAATTATAGGGTTAATTGAAGTAATTGCCATAGCAAATATGGCTTATTACGATGGTGATCTAGGCGCAGCTTTCAAATTCAGTGAAATTTTAGATCGTATTGCTAAAATTGGCTGGGGAAAGTACATTATAACCTACATTGTAATAGCCATTGTGGCATTTATTGGATTCTTAATAGGTCTATTAACATTATTCATCTTAGTAGGGATCATACTCCTACCATTGGTGATTGCACCATTCATATACATGTTTGGAGCACGTGCAATAGCTCTTTTATTTACTGAGTCCATAGATGAAATTCCTGAATCTCCAACAGAACCAGTCGAACAAGTAGAATAAGAAAGATTGATTTCCCTTTTTTTATTTTTTTATCAACCAGTATCATGAAATTTTTAGCCTCTTCTCAATTATTATTATTTTTTACAATAATAATATCAAACTATTCTACGAACTCAAAAAATATATTAATAACATCTTTAAAACTGTAGTGACTGAGATTTTGTTAAAATGATAATTATGGAGAATATTTATGGATATAGGAGATGTTATTTCAGATTCATTGCGATATCCTACCTCAAACTGGTCTAAAGTAATTAGTTTAGGTGTTCTATTTTTACTTAGTATTTTTATTATTCCCCTATTTTTTAGCATTAGGATATATATTCAGAGTTGTAAAATCATCCTTTATCTGGTGTAGAAGAATTACCTACTTTTGAAGCTTGGGGTGAAATGATGGTGAGGTTTCAAGCTATTTTTAGTCTATTTGATATATACTTTACCTGCCATGATAATTGTTGTATTCACATTTATTTCTTTGTGGGCAGCAATAAGATCTTTAACATATGTTACCAAAGTAAGTGGGGCTACTCTAAATCCAGATATATTGTTCAGCGTTTTAGGAAGTACAATTTTAGTTGGGCTGATAATTGTAGAACTTTACATTCTAATGATCTATCCCATTATGGCAGTTGCAATAGGAAACACAGCCTATTATAATGGAGAGCTCCAAGCAGCCTTTAGATTAGATGGGATATTGTCTAAATATCACAAATTGGTTTGGTTGATCTAATAATATGGTATATTGTTGTTTTTATGGTGGGAATTGCATTATGGTTTATAGGAGTTATAATGGCAATAATTCCAATATTAGGATGGATAGCTCTCATATTTTTTGTATATCCCTACATCTATCTATTTTATACTCGGACAATAGCATGGTTGTATTCATTAGCATTTACGGAAGACTATGTTCCGTAAAATTAAATTTTTGTTGATATTTTTCATATTATACATTAAACTTCAAAAACAATATGAGAATTAAATTGAAAAATTTTTTAACAAATTTTTGAGGATACCATCAACATAATAATAAATATTAAATAGTCGATCTTATCCATGTTCTTTAATGAGTATGTAATGAACAAAGATGCAATAGATGATATGGAACAACCGGAATATTCGAATGGATATTTGATCCGCAATTAGTAACTTGCTTTTTTCCTCAAAAGAACAGTTCTGAACCCAAATATTCTTCGAATTGATAGGGCCTTTCCAAATATACTGAACTATTCAATCTTTTGTAGTGAGAGTGATATAATAATCATATAATGCCCTTTTGTACATTTCTAAAATCTCATCTTTACTAGTTTAACACTTTTCATTAGATGTACATGTTAAACTCATCTTATTGAATTATGGAATTATATATAGTTATAGTATAATAGTTTTAATTATAAACAATGTTCAGTTAATGGTGAAATGTATGAAAAATAATGGCGAAAAACAGCAAACTGTTAAGATAGATGAAATAGATAAAAAGATTCTCAACCTATTCAACGAAGACGGTAGAATGTCTTACAGAAAAATATCACGTAAATTGGACATTTCTATCGGTACAGTTCATAACAGGATAGAGAAACTAGTAAAATCCGGAGTTATAAAAAAGTTCGCTCCTGTAATTGACCATGGAAAACTTGGATACAATTTTACAACCATAATAGGAGTTCGTGTTAAGGGTGGTGTTCTCAGGAATTGGGAGGACAAAACATCCTATCATAAAAATGTTCTATGTATGTACGATGTTACAGGAGAATTCGATGCTATAATCGTAGCAAGGTTCAAAGACACATCAGAACTAGATGAATTTGTTAAAAGTTTACTTAAAGAACCAGATGTTCAAAGAACATATACCCAAACCGTTCTGAATATTCTTAAGGAAGATCTTGGATCGAGTAAAATGCTCTAAATCCTTATTCTTATATTTAATAAACTCTTTTTGTATGATAATCAGACAATTATTATTTTTTTTAAGTAAATCAGATATATTATTCCCCGTATTCATAATTTCGATTTCTAATTAATATTAATAAGTTTTAATAAATTTTAATAAATTTTATTCAATTAATTGATGAATTAAATTGTATTTCAGAATATATTACATACACAAAATCTTTAAAATGATTTACCCCTGAAAATTCAGTTTATTTCTAATTGTGATAAATTAAACATCAATGCTTATAGTTTAAAGTCACTAAAAGATTATATTACTTATTTTGAAAATTATTTTTAATTCAAACATGATTTAAGATAATGATTGTGGATATTAGATTGAACAAATTGTTTCATAAGGGAATGAAAATATTAAATGTATTGAGGAATGAACTACCTATTGTTTAATTAATGAATTTATAAAAATCAATTGGAATAATCAATTATAAATATCTAAGTTGATATCCAACTATGCAATATATTTCATCATTTAATGAATTAGAGGTGATCTTATGGAAGAATTCCGAATTAAACAAGCACAATCTCTTCTTAGGGATGCAGTCACATCCAAAACAGGCAAAGAAATGTTAAAATCACCTAAGGAAGGCATTATTAATGTTCAAGTATTTGAAAAGATATTAAATCATTTATTTGAAGCTGAAGAATTTATATACACCAGCAGACCAACACATGCACTTGACATTGAGACTGCAACATTATTCACAGGTAAGATCATAGAGGTTAGGACAGAAATTGATGAGATCCTTTCTGATTTTGGAGTTATTGTTAAAGCTGATTCAGAAGAGGATATAAAGGAATATTCTAAAGATCTACTAATTTTAACAACTAAGAACAGTTTTAAAAAAGCAATCACTAAATTCGGTGTCGACCCTCAGAGGATTGTTGTAGCAGGTGTGCCCTTGGATATTGAAGATATGAAACTTTTAAACCCTAAAATACCCGAAGCAGCATTAGTACCAATAAAAAAGAAAATAATCCATGTTAAAAATGATATTGAGCGTAAAATGGAACAATTTCAACTTAAAAATATAATTGTTCTAGTAGAAAATGATAAACCAGGCGAAATACTGGGAAAGCGTGCCGAAATACTTTATAATGCCCAAACTGTAACTAAAGAAAATTTAAAGGATATAACAGTTGATGAATTCATTGCAATAATGTCATGAACATTTATATATTATACTTAAAGTCGAAACAAAATAAAAAAAGGTTAATATAGTTGTGATAAATCCTATTCTTAGTAGTTTGATCACTCAACATAAAAAAATTAAAAAAAAATGTTTACTATTTAGATAAATTATTTAGATCATTGATTTAATAAAATCAATTACGAACTTAGGGGTGAAAAAAATTGGATAACTGTTTCCCAGATACCCAGGATAATATACCAACCATTCCTGTGCACCTTACTAGAGTTGGAGTTAAAGGAGTAAAAAAACTTTTAAAAATTGAAAGGGAAGGAAAGAGACCCATTGTACTCTTACCAACTTTCAATGCATTTGTTGATCTTCCTAGCACACAAAGGGGTATTCATATGTCTAGAAACCCTGAAGCTATTAGTGAAGTTCTTGAACAGGCTATTGAAGGTACATCAGTTGAAATAGAATCTTTATGTGCCAGGATAGCAAGTTGTCTTCTTAAAAAGCACAAATATGCTAAAAGAGTTGAGGTCAGTATGAAGAGTGATTACATGATCATGAAGCGTTCCCCTGTAACTCACATCAAAACACAAGAAATGACCAATATAATGGCCGATGCCATTGGAATCAGGAATGATGATGGAATTGTTATAAGAAAAATGATCGGTGCAGAAGTAGTTGGCATGACTGTCTGCCCATGTGCACAAGAATCAACTAAGGAATCTGCAAAGATTGACCTTCTAAAATTTTTAGATGAAGAAACCACTGAAAAAGTCTTGAACACCGTATCATTCGCTTCACACAACCAACGTGGACGTGGAATGATAATGATGGAAGTTCCAGAGAATCAAATCATCCGAGCTGAAGACTTAATAAGAATAATTGAGGATTCAATGAGTTCTCCAGTATGTGAACTCCTAAAAAGGAGCGATGAAAATGCTATTGTTGTACACGCTCATAAAAATCCCATGTTCGTTGAGGATTGTGTAAGAAATATGATCCAAAAGATTGTCCAAGAGTTTTCTCACCTATCCGACGATGCCCTTGTAACTGTAAGACAGATCAACGAAGAAAGTATTCACAGACACAATGCATTTGCTGAGAAAGTTGCAACAATGGGCGAATTGAAAAAAGAGATGAATTCCAATGGAGGCAAATAACATTGATGCCCACACATGAAATTGCAGGAAAAATAATGGGTGAACTTGATGCATTCCATGGATCAAGACCCGCCATTGACACACCACAGATTTTGATTGTAAGGGGAATGTCAAAGAAAAAGATAGATCCCGAAGAACTTTCAATTATAATTTCGGATATTATGAAGGGTGTCGGAGCTAGAAAAATGGATATATTCTCAGAAGAAGCCACCGACCTCATAGGAATAATGGACGAAAATATAAGGGCTACAGTAGAAATACCCGGTGAGACTGACGTTTATGGAATATATCGACTTAAAGAGTCTTTTGAAGCCATGAATTGCCACACAGATTACGGTCTCGGTACAATTGGGCAAATATCAATCTTTTTAGTACTTTGGAAAGATAAAAGTGGTATTGGTCCTCTCTTTGTTGAGCTGGTTGTGTCAAATGCAGAAGCATAATCCATTGAGAAATAAGGGAATTACCCTTAAACTATTTTTAATAAAATAATTAAGTGAAAATATGGCAATTTTTTCTAAAGATGATCTATTATCCCTTCTAAATGGAAAAAGTGGGGAAATATTATCTTTAATGTCTGAAACGAGTTTTTTAAGAGTTAATGACATTATAACATATTCAAAAAATGTTTTTCTTCCTCTAACAGACATCTGCAGAAACAATTGCGGATACTGTACATTCAGAAAGGATCCAAAATCAGATAAAGCCCAAATACTCATGAACCCCGATGAAATAATGGGTATCATTGAAAAAGCTAATTCTTTTAAATGTAAAGAAGCACTCTTCACTTTTGGCGAGAAGCCCGATGATACAGAAATTGTAATGTCTTCATTGGATGATCTAGGATTTACAGGGATGTTAGAATATTTATATTTCATTTGTGATGAAACACTAAAAAATTCCGGACTTTTACCCCACAGCAACCCAGGAATACTTAAAAAAAGTGAACTTAAAATGCTTAGGGAAGTTAATGCCTCAATGGGTTTAATGCTTGAAACTAGCAGTGAACGAATGATGGAAACAATAGCACATAAAAATAGTCCCGGAAAAGACCCTAAACTTAGAATTGCAACTATTGAAAATGCAGGTAAATTAAAAATACCATTTACAACTGGTCTTTTAATTGGTATAGGCGAAACAGTTACTGAACGTGCAGAATCTCTACTAGAGTTAAGAAGAATACAAGATAAATACGGCCATATCCAGGAGATAATCATACAAAACTTCAAACCAAAACAGGGTATCCCTATGGAAGGCTTCAAAGAGCCATCATTAGCTGAAATGATAAAAATGGTATCTGTTACAAAGCTCATGTTTCCTGATGTAAGTGTACAGGTACCACCAAATCTGAACAAACAACACTCTCAAATATTTTTAATAGCTGGAGCTGACGATTGGGGTGGTGTTTCTCCACTGACCCCCGACTTTGTAAATCCCGAAGCATCTTGGCCAGAGATTGAAGATCTCAAACTGATCACAGAAGAACTGGGTTTCAAACTTCAGGAGAGACTTCCAGTTTATCCAAAATATATTAAAGAAGAATTTTTAGACCACAAAATACTTAAAAAAATTAATGAAATATAGAAAAGTGAAATATATACCTTTTTTTCCATTAATTGGTAATCACTATAAAATAATCAGTAAATAGAAAAAATAGTGTAAATTTATTCTTTTTTAAATAATCTTATTTAATATTTAAGAAGTTCAGTTCATTTTATCTTAGCATCAACAACCACATGGTAAACACCTGGTGAGTATGGTTTTATAATTCTTTTATTGATTATTTCAACCATTTCCCTATCCGCTGCCATTGCAGCTTCATTTATACGTTCTACTGGCCTAATAAATTTCAGTTTATCGTGTACTGACTCATGATAATGTATTATGCCTCCTTCTTTTAATACATCCATTGCAACATCTAGATACTCGTTGGTGTTTCCAATATAACCCATTAAAACACGATCTGCCATACCTCGGGGTGCAATTTCTCTGCAGTCCCCTAAAATTGGCTCTAAAATATCTTCAACTTTATTCAAATGTACATTTTCACATAGATAACCATAGGAAATGGGATTAATTTCAATGGAATATATTTTAGAAGGTTTTGAATGTACTGCCATTGGTATTGAAAAGTATCCAATACCCGCAAACATATCAACAATTGTTTCACCTTGTTTTGCAATCGTAGACATTCTCTTTCTCTCAGTTGTGTTGCCCTTAGACCACATAATCCTGGATACATCCAACTTAAATGAACACTTGTTTTCACGATGTATAGTTTCTGTTCCATCTCCTATAATCACTTCAACATCAGGTTCTCTTTTTAAGCCACTAATACGTCCTAATTTAACTATCCTTTTAACTCCTGGTGTTTTAAGAAGCTTTTCAGGATTCTCAATATCCCCTTTTATTACAAGAATATCTCCTATTACCTTACCCTTCATAAAAGTACGTGCTTCTTAAAGTTTAAATATCTTTCACAATCAAAGAAAATTAGAATTAATTTTGTGAAGTGAGTTGGATAATGGCGTGAGGCAAAAAAGATAATTACTCTAACCAACCAACCTTATTCAATTAATTAAAAATGATCAAATTATTAGGAGAGATTCTTATGGGAAAAGTTAATAGACAGGAAATTCTCGATGTCTTAAAAGGATATGATAAAGAAAATATAACTATCGCAACATTAGGAAGTCATACATCACTCCACATATTAAAAGGAGCAAAAAAAGAAGGTTTTAGAACAGCTGTTGTTTGTGAAAAGGGTAGAGAAGTTCCATACAAACGATTTAAGGTCGCAGATGAGTATATAATCGTTGATAAATTCAGTGATATTGTAAATGATGATGTTCAAGAAAAATTAAGAGCTATGAACAGTATTGTAGTACCTCATGGTTCTTTTGTTGCATATGCAGGATTAGATCGTATAGAAGATGACTTTAATGTACCTATGTTTGGAAATAGAGATATCTTAAGATGGGAGTCTGAAAGAGACCTTGAAAGGAAATTGATGATAGAATCCAATATTAGGATACCTAGAAAGTTTGCCGATCCCTCAGAGATCGATAGAACTGTTATGATAAAGTTTCCAGGTGCACGGGGAGGCAGGGGATATTTCGTTGCCTCAACACCTGAAGAATTCCACCAAAAAATTGATTCAATGCTTAAAAGAGAATGGATAGGCAAAGAAGATGTTGAAAATGCCCATATTGAGGAGTATGTTTCAGGATGCAACTACTGTATTCACTATTTTTACTCAGCATTGAATGATGAGGTTGAACTAATGGGAATGGACAGCCGGTATGAATCAAATATAGATGGACTAACAAGAATTCCTGCAAAAGACCAGCTTGATGTTGCATTGGATCCATCCTATGTTATAACAGGCAACCACCCTGTAGTCATGAGAGAATCATTACTATCACAAGTATTTGAAATTGGAGATAATCTAGTTGAAGGTGCTAAAAAACTGGTTGCTCCTGGAATGAGCGGTCCATTCTGCATGCAGAGTCTTTGTACAGATGAGTTAGAGATAGTTGTCTTCGAAATGAGTGCTAGAATTGATGGTGGAACAAATACCTTCATGGACAGTTCCCCCTACAGCTACCTACTCTTCGGTGAAAATATGAGTATGGGCCGTAGAATAGCTCGTGAAATTAAAAATGGAATTGAATCGGATAGGTTAGATATTTTGATAACCTGATCATTTCATTTTTATATTTTTTTATAGAATTTTTTCATTTAAAATATTCTTAACATCATTTAAATTGCAAGAATGAATATTCTACAAATAAATCACTTCAAAAATAGTAATATAGAAAACATTTATAAGTATCTTCAACTAAACAAAGCTTGTTAAAGGTCTTAATATAGTAAGTTATTTTATTGAATTATTCTAAATAAAATTAATAAATATTAGTTATGAACTAAAGAAAACTAGAAGTTCAAAGCAATATTTATATAGAATGAATTTTACATATAAGGACTAGAAATTAATATTTAAAAAATTTAAAAACTATTTTTAATTTATCGTGTTTTTTTAGAGGTGTATTTCATGAACGATAAAGATCGATTAAAAGGCACTACAACTGTTGGTGTAACATGCAAAGATGGAATTGTTTTTGCTACCGAAAGAAGAGCTTCAATGGGTAATTTAATTGCTCATAAAGTTGCAGACAAAATATTCAAACTAGATGACCATATTGGAGCAACTATTGCTGGATCAGTATCAGATGCCCAAAAACTAATGAGTTATATAAGTGCAGAAGTGGCTCTTTACAGACTCAGAAATGGCATTCCTATGAGTGTTGAAGCCGCTGCTACCATGACATCTAATATACTGCATTCATCCAGATTTTATCCTTACTATGTCCAAACTCTCCTTGGAGGAGTGGATGAAAAGGGACCGGCACTCTTCTCACTAGATCCTACCGGAGGAGTAATAAAGGATCTTATGATTTCAACAGGTTCCGGTTCACCAGTTGCCTACGGAGTACTTGAAGACCGTTATAATAAAGAAATGGATATTGAAGACGGAATTGAACTTGTTATAAGGGCCATTAAAGCTGCAATAGAGAGAGATACCTATTCCGGTAATGGAATAAAAATTGCAACTGTTAATAAGGAAGAAGGATTTAAAATACTGCCTGATGAAGAGGTAGAAAAGAAGATCAAAGAATTAAGCTAGTTTTAATCCTATTGAACTAAATTTACTTAACAATTGAGAATCATGTTTTCTTTAAACATGGTTCAAATATTAATTTTCTTATTTTTTTAGACGTGATTTTATGGGTTCAGAGATTCAAGAAATTAAAAATACAATAGTACAAAGATTACCTAATAGAGTACAAGTGGCAAAGGTCGAATTTGAAGGTCCAGAAGTAGTTATATATACTAAAAATCCGGAAATAATCACTGAAAATGGAGATTTAATTAGGGACTTAGCCAAGGATATTAGAAAAAGGATAATTATCAGATCAGATAAATCCGTGCTAACAGAACCTGAAAAAACCATAGACAGGATCCACGACATTGTTCCAGAGGAAGCGAAAATAACCAATATCACTTTCGACGAAGTAACATGTGAGGTAATAATAGAAGCCCGAAAACCTGGACTTGTTATTGGAAAATATGGTTCAACATCAAGAGAAATCATTAAAAAAACCGGATGGTCTCCCAAAATTCTTAGGACCCCACCAATTACATCAGAAGTAATTCAGAGAGTTAGGAGAACTCTACGAAAAAACAGTAAAGAACGTAAAAAAATTCTTCAAACTCTGGGTAATAGGATTCACAGACCATTAACAACAGAAAATGAATGGACTCGTTTAACTGCCCTTGGAGGATTCAGAGAAGTGGGAAGGTCTTCACTGTTTTTACAGACTACCAACAGTAAGATCATGCTTGATTGTGGTGTTAATGTAGCAGGTTCAGATGATAAAAGTTCTTATCCCTACCTTAATGTTCCCGAATTTGTTTTAGATGATCTTGATGCGGTAATAATTTCCCACGCCCACTTGGACCACTCAGGATTTTTACCATACTTATACCACTATGGATACGAAGGACCTGTTTACTGTACCACACCAACAAGGGATCTTATGACCCTCTTACAGTTGGATCATATAGATATAGCTCACAGGGAAGATAAACCATTACCATTCAATATTAAACATGTTAAACAAAGTATTAAACATACCATAACCCTAGACTATGGAGAAGTAACAGATATAGCCCCAGATATTAGATTAACTCTACATAATGCTGGTCATATACTTGGATCTGCCATAACACATATGCATATTGGAGATGGTCAGCACAACTTTGTATACACTGGTGATTTTAAATATGAAAGAAGCAGACTATTAGAACCAGCAGTTTCCAAGTTCCCACGTATAGAATCACTTGTAATGGAAAGTACTTATGGTGGACACGACGATGTACAACCATCAAGAAACGATGCTGAAAAGGAACTTGTGAAAACTATTTACAGAACCCTCGAGCGTGGTGGAAAGGTTCTTATGCCAGTATTCGCAGTTGGAAGAGCACAGGAACTTATGGTAGTTTTAGACGAGTACATTAGGCATGGCATTATCGATGAAGTTCCAGTGTACATAGATGGAATGATCTGGGAAGCAACTGCTATTCATACAGCACGTCCAGAATATTTGAGTAAAGATCTTCGTGACCAAATATTCCATATGGGAAGAAATCCATTCATTTCTGAAGTTTTCCATAAAGTTAACGGTGGAAATGAAAGACAAGAAATTGTTGAGGGAGAACCATCAATTATTCTATCAACTTCTGGCATGCTAACAGGAGGTAACTCAGTAGAATACTTCAAACAACTCTGTGGAGATGAAAGAAACTCACTTGTGTTTGTTGGATATCAGGCAGAAGGTTCGTTGGGTAGAAGATTACAGAAGGGTTGGAAAGAAATACCACTAAAAGAAGACGGTAAAACGAATGTTTACAATGTAAAGATGCATATAAAAACTATTGAAGGATTTAGTGGACATTCGGATAGAAGACAACTCATGGAGTATGTTAGAAGACTTTCTCCAAAACCAGAGAAGATCATGATCTGTCATGGAGACAACTACAAAACACTTGACCTTGCTTCAAGTATTTACAGGAGTTATAAAATAGAAACTAAAACACCAATGAACCTTGAAACTATCAGGATCCAATAAATCCATGAGGTATTTTATTTTATTTGGTTTTTTGAGTTGTTATAATTTTTAATTTTTTTTATTATTTACCTATAACATGAATTATTTTTTTAGAAATTAATAAAATCTATTTATGATGAGATAATTATATTAGCTCTAAATAGAATATTCGTATTAATTCATTGCTACAACGAATTTAAGGATAGAACTTTTATTAACTTGTAAATCAAATATGCAGTATTAAATTGTTATTTTAAAAAAAATTTTTGGTGAGTTTTATGGTAACCTATTCAGAATCCGGAGTGGACATCGGTCTAGAGGAGGTCACAGTATCGGCTTTAATCTCAAAACTGAAGGAAACCCTCAATTACAGAGACGTAATTACAGAATCAGGACATTTTGCAGCCCTTGTAAAACTTGGTGACAGGGCTATAGCAATGAGCACAGATGGGGTTGGAAGTAAGATCCTAGTGGCCGAGATGATGGAAAAATATGATACAGTAGGTATAGACTGTATTGCAATGGTAGTAAATGATATACTATGCGTTGGAGCAGAACCAATTGCCATGGTAGATTATCTTGCAGTTGAAAAACCAGATCCTGAAATTGCTGCACAGATAGGTGAAGGCCTTAAAGAAGGATGTAAGCAGGCTAAAGTAGCTATGATTGGTGGCGAAACTGCTAGTCTTCCCGAAATAATAAGCAATTTTGACCTTGCAGGCACAGGAATAGGCATAGTTGATGTTGAAAACATCATCACTGGAGATAAAATTGTTGACGGCGATGTTCTGATTGGAATTGAAAGTAGTGGAATTCACAGTAACGGTCTAAGTCTTGCAAGAAAAGTTTTCTTTGATGAAAATCAGTTCAAAATAGATGATAAACTCCCAGGATATCCTGAAACATCTATTGGAGAAGAACTTCTAAAACCAACAATTATATATGTTGATCCCATTGTTGAACTGTTAAAAACTGATTTAGAAGTTCATGGACTGG
Source organism: Methanobacterium sp. (assembly GCA_003151535.1). Taxonomy (GTDB): domain Archaea; phylum Methanobacteriota; class Methanobacteria; order Methanobacteriales; family Methanobacteriaceae; genus Methanobacterium_B. The sequence continues at coordinate 8,370 of PLXT01000147.1, read as the reverse complement.
CCCATATCACTGGTGGAGGATTCACAAATCTTAAAAGGTTAAAAAAATGTAGTGGATATGTCATTGAAACACTTCCTGACCCCAAACCTCTCTTCAAAGTGATGCACAAATTAGGTGTGCCATTGGAAGAGATGTACCGAGTTTTCAACATGGGTATAGGATTTGTTGTGATTGTGAAATCTGAAGATGCAGAAGAGGCTATGGAGATTATAAAAAAATACAATCTTGCTTTTAAAATTGGTACAACAACAGATGACGTCCAGGAGAAAGTTTCAATTAGAACGTTCAAACAGGATATTATCATTTTATAAATGATTAGAAGGTGCATTAATGAATATAACAGCAGAACAGGAAAGATTAATTGTAATAGGTATCCTCAAGAAGATGAATGTTTCAGACGATGATGCCAGCATTGTTGCAGACGTTACTGTCGATGCAGATCTCAAAGGATTTTCATCCCATGGAATTGGAAGATTTCCACAGTATATAAAGGGACTAAAGGCTGGAACTATAGATCCTGAAGCAGAAATAAGCATTGACAATGAAACAGTATCAATGGCCCTCCTAAATGGAAACCATAAATTTGGGCATGTAGTTACATATACAGCCATGGAAATTGCAATTGAAAAAGCAAAAGAAACAGGTATGGGTGTTGTGGGAGTACATAATTCAAACCATTTCGGTGTTGCAGGCTATTACTCAGACATGGCAATAATGCAAGACATGGTAGGGATAGTTGTTGCAAATACTGAACCTGCTGTGGCCCCAATAGGGGGAAAGGAGCCAATAATAGGTACAAATCCAATAGCTATAGGCATACCTTCAAACTCTCATTATGTGTCCGTTGACATGGCAACATCAGCTTCAGCTAGAGGAAAACTGCTAGAAGCCAAGCGTAAAGGTGAGAAAATACCTGAAAATGTTGCACTTGATGTAGATGGAAATCCTACCATCGACCCGGAAGCTGCACTTAAAGGCTCAATATTGCCATTTGGTGCTCATAAAGGTTACGCATTATCCTTCATGATTGAAATACTTGCAGGGCCCCTCGTAAGGGCAGCCTTTGGTAGACAAGTAACTGGAACAGCTAACCCTGAAAAAATGTGCACTAAAGGAGATCTGGTAATGGCATTAGATCCATCTAAATTTTCTAATATTGATACATTCAAAGGGGAAGTAGACGATTTCATATCAGAAGTTAAAAGTTCTGGCAACGTTTTCATTCCGGGTGATATGGAAGTTCGCAACATCAAGGATCGAAAGGAAAATGGTATTGCTATAGACAATCAACTCATGGAAGAGATCGTAGAAATAGCCAATGAATTATCATTCGATCTTGATAAGATCCTAGATAATTAGGTTATAACATTTTTTTTATTTATTTTTAACAATTTTAATTTTCTTCGTTCATTCCAATATAAGTCTTTTTTAAAAAATCGCTAAATATAAATCATTTATAACAATAGTTATAATTCAAGATAAAAAAATTTCTTATTCATGACTATTCAGAGGTGTAATTATGAAAATAATAGTTTCAGATGGTATGGGTAACGAAGAAGAAAAAGAAATCGAAACAGAAAGTATAACTGGAAAAGAACTGTTAGAAAAACTTGATATCTCTGTGTTTGTTGCGATGATCATGAAAAACAATGAAATTGTTGGGGAGAATGAGTTACTCACAAGTAATGATAAAATAAAAATTTTAAATATGATTCATGGTGGATAAACAAATAATTAATTTTTAGTTTAGAACAACAAGATCAATTTTTAAATTGTTTCAGTTGATGATTTCTGCTTTAGGATGCAAATGCAATTATTTATCAAAAGTTTATTAATTCTTCATTTTTAAAATAAATAGTTTAAACTATAAATTTAAAGATGTAATATAGTAAGTTATTAAAATGAATTGTTTTAAAATAGGTGTTTTCTTTGGATGGTAGTCAAGCAGTTTACAATACACTTAAACAGTCGAAAATTAATTTTGTGGTCTCTCTACCCTGTGTTAATTTGGATAAGATCATGAAAATGGTTGAGTCTGACGAAGATATAATTCATATACCTGTAACAAGGGAAGAAGAAGGATTTGGAATTTGTGCCGGTGCATTTATGGCCGGTAAAAAGGTAGCTATTCTCATGCAAAATTCAGGACTCGGTAACTCTGTTAATGCACTTGCATCATTATTTGAGCTTTATAAACTCCCAATATTAATTATAATGAGTCATAGAGGTACAGAAGGTGAATTTATGAGTGCACAAATACCAATGGGAAATGCAACACCTAAAGTTCTGGATGCTCTTGAAATTCCATATTTCATTCCTGAAACTCCTGAAGAAGCTTTAAACTTAATCCCTAAAGCATGGAATATGGCTGAAACAAATGGTACTCCTGTAGGTATTCTCTTGAGTATCAAATTCTGGTAGTGTTAAAATGGAAAGGATCGATACAATAAAAAAAATCACAGATGAGTTGACCAATGAACTGGTTGTATGTAATATAGGATTTCCTTCAAGGGAACTTCATCATCTTAAAGACTCGTCAACACATTTCTATATGTTGGGTTCAATGGGACTTGCATCATCAATTGGTCTAGGTATTGCAATGTCAACCAAAAGGAAAGTTGTTGTTTTCGATGGTGATGGATCAATACTAATGAATTTGGGGAGTCTAGTTACAATATTTAATCAAAACCCTGATAACCTTATATTAGTAGTTTTAGACAATGAATGTTATGGTTCAACAGGATCTCAATGTAGTTATGCATCTACCGTTAATTTAGGGAAGATAGCAGGAGCTATTGGATTTAAAAGTAATTTTTTCTTCGATGGTGATAAAAAAGAATTAGATTTTAACGAAGTTTTGAACTCATGTGGTCCTGTATTCGTTCATGTTAAAGTTAAACCCGGAAATGCAAATGTTCCGGTCATTCCACTCGAAGCATCAGATATCAGAAGCAGATTCATGGATGAGATAAAAAAATAGGACATTAAATAGTCCAAAAATTTATTGTAAAAGTTATTTTTCAAATGTTTCATGAACTTTTTTTAATATTTTTTGAATTGGAACCATCTGAGGACATAGTTTTTCACAGTCCCCGCATTCAGTACAACTTGAAGCTCTTTCACCCTCTTTTAAGAGCATGTAATAGTTCATTTTAGAGTTTCCCACATCTTGAAACATATATGCATGATTAAGCTGTTCGAAGTTGCCAGGAATATCAACTCCAGAAGGGCAGGGCATACAATATCCACACTGTGTACAATCAATCTTTTTTCTTCCTTTGTAAACTACCCTCACTTCTTTGATCAATTCTTTTTCTGTGGAAGTCAATGTGTTAGCTAAACCATGTCCAGCTATCGATAGATTTTCATCAAGATCTTCAAAAGTAGTCATTCCACTTAAAACAACGTCAACTTCTTCTTGATCCCAAAGGTATCTTAAAGCCCATTCAACAGGACGTCTTTTAACAAGTGATTCGTCCCATACCTTTTGAACTTCTGGTGGAACTTTTTTTACTAGAGTTCCGCCTCGAAGTGGTTCCATGATTACAACACCGACTCCTTGGCTCGAAGCATAACGGATACCTTCCTTTCCAGCCTGATAATTCTCATCAACGATGTTGTACTGTACTTGACAAATATCCCAATTGTAGGAGTCAATAACATCAAAAAAAAGTTCTATTTCTCCATGAAAAGAGAATCCAGTGTATTTTATCCTACCATCATTTACGGCATCGTCTAAAAACTCTAAAACTCCAAGCGATTCTAGATTTGACCAGTAATCCTCCTTAACTGAATGTAAAAGATAAAAGTCAATTTGTTCAGTTTGAAGTCTTTCAAGCTGTTTTTTAAGATAATGATCCATATCTGTCCGTTTTTGAATTAACCACGACGGTAATTTATCTGCAATAAACACCTTTTCCCTATACCCTCCCTTTAAGGCCTCTGCAATAACTGTTTCGCTCTGACCGTTGTGATAAGGGTAAGCAGTATCAAGATAATTAACTCCATTGTCAATGGCCTTTTGGATAAGTGGAATGGCACTATCGATATCCACTTTATTATATTGGCCATCCATAACCGGTAGGCGCATGCACCCTAATCCTAATATAGATACTTCTTCTCCAGTGGATCCCAATTTACGATAGAGCATTTTGTTACCTCAAAAAAATCAAATTAATTTAAATAACTAAAAAAGTATAAGTAAAAAAAATTTATTAACCTCTCCTACTATCAAATTCATTGTATAAATCGTCTAAATCTACACCTTTATAAACCAGGAGAAGTAATGTATGAAAAATCAGATCAACAGCCTCAGAAACGAGATTTTCATCATTTTTTGATGCAATTATCACTTCTGTTGATTCCTCTCCAATTTTTTCGAGAATTTTGTCTTCTGCACATTTATCATTATCTTTCATGATTCTTGAGGTGTAAGAATCTATTGGTTTATCACGTCTACCCTCTAAAACAGTGTAAACATCCCTTATGATCGTATCGTTACTCTTCACTTTCTAAACTCCTTTCTAAGGCTGCTGGTAATTGCAATTAAGGGGTGTTGTGCATCGTCTATTATTTCTATGTCTTTAAAAGTGAATATACCATTTTTATCTGCTGTTTTTTCAAGTCCTAGTCGTATATCTCTATCCAACTCGATTACATAGGAATCTATATCTTTACATCCAAGTTTACGTGCAGCAGCAGTCCTATGATGACCATCAACTAGTATAAATCTTTCGCCAGACTTTGCTATGATGGTTGGTTCAGCAAGTCCACGTCTAATTTCATATGTTCTTCCTTGAAGTTCATCTGCATATATTCTATCCTGAGTTGGTCTAATCTTATCTATTGGAACTTTCATCCTTACAACCTTGGTATGGATTTCATAGAGCTGTTCAAGGGTTTTTTTGAAATATTCAACCTTCATTGGTGTTGATCTTTCGATGTGAGAGCGTACAATATCGGTATTGGTTAGTATTCCCACCAGTTTAGCATCTTTATTTATAACGGGTAGTCTCGATATTCCCATCCTAAACATTACCCTTGCAGCATCATTTATTGGCATATCTTCTTCTGCTACTACAATGTCTGTTGACATTATATCTTTAACAAGGGGTAACCATTCTTTAAGGAGAAGATCAAAGGCTGTAACCATTCCAATTACTTCGCCGTTAGTTCTAACAGGAAATCCGTCGTGCCCTGTTCCTTTCATNNGAGCTCGTCATTAAAAATCTCCTATTAATTTAGTTTCACTTTTTCCATAGTATTTTATTGTTATTTGTTATTTTAACTATTCTATGAAATGGAATTTGTGTTCCTTCTTTTAATATTAAGAATCCTCTTTCCAATCTTACAATGGATTCCCCATTAATTGTTTTAAGATTTTCAGGTGCTCTTCTGTGAATATAAGTTATTTTAGTTTCGGTAATCTCCATATCAGGATGCCAAAGAATCATATTTATGATATTTCTTGCCATATACAGCCCATTCATACCCTAGTAAAGATATTAAGTTTTTAACAAATATTTTGATGTACTGAACTTATTAACTATATAGTTTCAGCTTGTTAAAGAATTTTTTCCAATAACTAACTGATTAATTTATTTTAATTTGGCTATTCTCTATAAAATCTATATCTTGAGTTCGGATTCTAATAGTTTGTGAGTCTCACCAGGATCAGCTTTTCCACGTGTTAACTTCATTACTTGACCTATTAAGAAGTTCATGGCATTTTTCTTTCCTTCATAGTAATCTGTAACCGCATCAGGGTTCTCTTTGACTGCTTGTTTTACTGCTTTGAGAACAATATCCTCATCAACTACACCAGTTAATCCCATTTCTTCTGCGATCTGGCTGGGCATTTCATTGTTCTTAGGAAGTTTCTCCATGATCCTCTTGCCAGCTTTAGCCGTAATCTTCTTATTCTCAAGCATCTTAAGTAAGTCTACAATTTGTGCAGGTGTTATTTCACTTTCCTTGAAGCTCATCTTATTATAATAAATCACCCTCTTGAGCTCGTCCCTCATCCAAAGTGCAGCAAATTCGGGATCAATAGATTTTACAACTTCTTCAAATGCATCTGCAAGTTCTAGTTCAGATGTAATGACCTTGGCATGGTCTTTATTTATTCCATATTCACGAACAAACCTATCAGTCTTTATATGGGATGGTTCAGGCATTTCTTCACGTATTTTTTCAATTCTATTATTTTCTGCAAGCATCGGTGGAAGATCTGGATCTGGTATGTACCTGTAATCTTCAGCCTCTTCCTTAAGACGCATTGGGACTGTTATCATCTGAGATTCAAGAAATGCTCTTGTTTCTTGTTTTATCTCAATTCCTCTTTTTAAAAGGTTTTTCTGCCTGATCATTTCAAACTGAAGAGCTTTGTAAGCACCTTTTATTGAATTTATATTTTTTATTTCTGCCCTTTTGCCTCCTTCAATAGAGATGTTAACATCTGCCCTCATGGTACCCTCACCACGTGCACTTCCACTATATTCCAGTACCCTTATTAGTTCTCTTAAGAATTTCCTAGCTTCTTCTGGAGACTTCATGTCGGGTTCTGTGACTATCTCAATTAGTGGGATTCCTGACCTGTTAAAATCTACAATTCCCAGATCAGGTTTATACTGACCTGGATCCTCTTCTATATGAACGTCATATATTCTTACTCCATTCAGTTCGCCCTGATCTCCTATGGGTATTGATGTCCTTTGGTAACCCGATGATAGATCAGGATAATCATAGTGCTTTCGCTGGAAGTAAGTCACATCAGGAGATATCACACACCCCAGCATCAATGCTATCTTGATGGCCCCATCTAAAGCCTTTTTGTTTGGAGGGTATGGTTTTGCACCAGGTTGGTTCAAACAAACAGGACATATGTTAGAATTAGCTTTAGCCTCCTTGTAATTGGTACGACATGTACAGAATAGTTTGGAATCAGTTTCAAGCTGAACATGAATTTCCAGTCCGCATTTCATCTTAATAGTTATTCCTCCCAGTATAATGATATAAATTAAATATTTACTCAATGAAATATGTATGTTTAAACTTGATCTTTAATCAGATATGAATATAGAATCATATTATAATTTGGTTTGTATCTATAAAATAATTTTTATTAATTTAACTATTTAAAAATGGTTTTAGATCCTAGAATTTGTGCAATGTTAAAGACAACATTGACACGATTACTAAATTTTTTTTAAATTGTTATTGAGACACTTATCAACATATCTTTTAATAAATGGTTCTAAATTTTTATCTGGGATATTACCCCTCTGCAATGCTTCAAGGTCTGTAAATGTGCCTTCTAGTTCTCTTCCAGCCCATGATACCTCTTCTTCAACCCTTTTACCGTATCTGGTACCGAACATTTTAAATAATGGGAACTTTGTGAGCCCATTGGCGCCGGCAAGTACTAAAGGACCAATATTAGCCAAATTGTCAAGCCATGTCCCAGTTATTATCTCCAATTTAGGGAATCTGATTCTGGTAGCTGCCACAACCGCTGCATAGTACAAAGAAGCGGGTTGTGGTGAATTTTCATAAATTGTATCCTTATGGGGATTTAATGAATAAAAGGTTACCCTATCAATTCCCACGTTATCAATGAGATCCCACATATATTTAGTGTCTTCAGGAGTTTCTCCCAGACCCAGTATGATGGTAATGGATTTTCTAAATCCTAGATCACCTGCTAATTCAAGCATTTCAACTATATCTTCTAAAGGTTTACTAGGGCAGATTTTCTGATGCAATTCAGGATTTGCTACTTCAACAGCGCCAGTTATTCCCGCGATTTCATCCCCATATTCTTCGAGTTCGTTGGTTATTCCAAGATTTAGCCATACCGGTTTTCCAGTTATGGAGTAGATGTTCTGTGCAATATTTTTAATCTCAGGAGTATTAAATGAACCATAACCTCCTGAAAGGAATTCTACATTCCATCCCATCCTTCGAGTTAATTCAGCCTCAGCAAGTACGGATTCAATCGTTCGTTTAGCCTTATTTGGCTCTTTTATTTTAGACTTTTGTGTTGACATATAACAGAATGCACAGTCTCCCTTATCACACCACCAAGACAAAAAGATTGCTCGTTCTAGTGTGATTTTATTTCCATGTACTGCAAGAGTGATTTTATTTGCTTCTTCCAGTAATTCAAGAGTTTGATGGTTTTTGATTTTGTTGATTAGATTCATATTTTGCCTTTTAATCTAAAAATAGTGTTAACAATTAAAAAATTTAATTAATTATTGATATTTAATCAATATAAAATCTTAGGAAATCTTAGGAAATCTATAATAAAAATTTGAATTAATGAAAATTTCTATAAACCTTATGTTTTTTCAAAATTTATGTGTATGG